>JBGQLV010000042.1:0-24884 GCA_041500225.1 Thermodesulfovibrionia bacterium
CTAATAAATTCCTCAATGGTTGTACCATCATCACCAATGGGAGTTTGAAGAGCTATTGGGTCCTGAATTGCCCTGAATACGTCTTCGATCTTTCCTGTTGATACTTCCAATCTTTTGGCAATTTCCTTTTTACTCGGTTCTCTTCCAAGTTGTTGTCTTAATTCTCTGGATGCTTTGCTAACCTTGTTATAAAAATCCATCATATGTACAGGAACTCTGATGGTTTTTGCCTGATCCATTAATGCCCTTGTTACTGCCTGCCTTATCCACCATGTTGCATAGGTGCTGAATTTAAAACCCTTTTTATAGTCGAACTTATCTATAGCCCGCATAAGACCGATATTTCCTTCCTGAATGAGATCCAGCAGAGTTAATCCCCTTCCTAAATAATTCTTAGCTATATTAATTACTAATCGCAGATTACGGGTTATTAATTCATCCTTCGCTTCGCTGACAAGGGTTCTTGCCCTGGTTATTCTATCCCATTTGTCTTTCAATTCATCAATCCTGGTCCCAACCTCTGATTCAACTCGCTTATACTCATTCTGAACTTCCTTTGCAATCGCAGTAAGTTGTAACGGATTGATATCCTTTCTCTTTTTTTCATGTATTAATTTTTTTAAACCTTTTAAAGTGCCATATTTAGCAAGCTTTCTATCTGCTGCTTCTATTTTTATCATAAGATCGTCAAGGACTTTCAGGCTCATTTCAAGAGATTCACGTGTTTTATCTTCTTCTTCGTTGTTCGGGTCTTCTTTGTTTTTGCCATCTAAACTCGCTTCGATTTTCTTGTATAAAGGCAGTGCTGTAACAGTTCCTTTAATTATCTCTTTTCCTTCTTCCAAGCTCTTCGCAAGCTCTACTTCTTCATTCCTTTTCAGTATTGAAATATTCCCCAATGAGTGGAAATATGTCTGAACAATGTCTTCTGACTTTTCATATCCCTCTTCTTCCTCTGAAGCTAAGATTTCTTCATCGGGAGTGTCAGGTTCCTCATCATCTACAACTTCAATTCCCATATCATGTAGAAGGTCCATAAGTTCTTCTATCTCTTCAGGGGAGAAATATTCTGAGGGAACAGCATCATTTATCTCATCGTAAGTGAGCTTTCCACGACTCTTGCCCATCTCTAGAATGTCTTCAAAAATATCCTCTTTTTCCATAGTACTCCCTAATATAAATTTCTTAATGTTACCCGCATGACATAAATATCTCTCAATTTGTAGTTATATTTCCTTCTGAGTTTGAAAAAAGGAGAGAAATAGGTAGAGCTTAAACATAAAATGCTCATACTATTATACCTACTTATACCTAGAATTGTTGATTTATGTTGCAGTAGGCTATTAAATCATCCTTGCCAAAGATTAATTTGGGCAAACATGTGACGCCTCTGATAGATAATAAGCACGATCTAAGGGGATTATGAAAGTAGGCTTTGCCGATACGATGACAGGGGCTATTCCCTCAACTGTGCCGTTGGGGGTGTTGATTGTTACCTTTTGCCAACCACGAAATGACATGGATTCTCCTGATCTGTTCGGTTTTATTTTGATACAATTCAAGTGGGATTTGGGGAAGGGGATAGATTACTACCCTATGTCTTGGTCTCTAAAGGGTCTGACAGGGCTGTTAGATTGCTCTATGAAGGAATTTAAAGTAAGGCTTGAACCAAAATACTGCAAATAATCTTGTTGACGGTTTGTTGACGGTGTTCTAAAATGATAAGTATGTAAAATATAAAGAAAGATATGGCGGAGGGGGTGAGATTCGAACTCACGGTAGAGTTACCCCTACAACGATTTTCAAGACCGTCGCCTTAAACCGCTCGGCAACCCCTCCATTTTTGTTTTCAACCAATCCCGCCCTGTGCCACTCTTCAAATAAATTTCTCTTTTTCTGGCATCTGTATAATTTTCAAATTCTTCACTATAAATAAGTTGAACAGGACGTCGACTTTTGGTAGTTTTCACGCGTCCCATTTTATGATCTTGGATTCTTTTCGTCAAGTCTCTCGTTGAACCGATATACAACTTCTGGTCTTTACAACCCAAAACATATATGAATGCTTTATTAATTTTATACCCCTACAACGATTTTTCCGACTCGTCGGATTCGCCGAGGCGAACAAGACCGTCGCCTTAAACCGCTCGGCAACCCCTCCGATACAACAGTAAATAGTGAACAGTAAGCAGTTATTAGTAAAATACGTTAATATTATAACAGAAACTTCATTTGACTTTTTAGTCTGAATTCTTTTAAATAAAGTTTGTTTAAAAATTTATAAATCTTATGAGGTAATTATGAAAGATTCAGCTCTTCAGTTAATCCTGCAGGCAGGATACGTTGTCAAGGGTGTTTTAATCATCCTTTTGTTTTTTTCAATAGTATCGTGGGCAATAATATTTTTTAAACAGAGATATTTTTCGAGGGCGAATAAAGAATCCGAACAATTCTTACGGGCATACAGGTCAGGCAGAGACCCTAAGGGGCTTTACCAGGCAACAAGGAATTTAACTTTCAGCCCTATTGCAAACGTCTTCAGGGCCGTTTATATGGATGAAATGCATAAGGCAAAGAGTGAGACTAAAAGACTTCTACGGAGATATGGAGCACTGGAATCAGCAAAATTAGAGAGGTATCTTAATTTTCTTGCAACAACCGGTTCAACGACTCCATTTATCGGCCTGTTTGGAACTGTCTGGGGGATAATGAATTCCTTCAGAAACATCGGGTCTGCTGGTGCAGCATCACTTGCTGTTGTGGCACCCGGCATAGCAGAGTCGCTGATAGCAACTGCTTTCGGTCTTGTTGCTGCAATACCTGCTGTCATAGCGTACAATTATTATCTCAGCATGGCAAGAAGGATGATTATCGAGATGGAGGATTTCTCAGAAGAGCTCCTCGATTTCTTTACACAGGATAATACATGAAATCAAATAGAGGCAGGAACGTCCTTTCAGAAATAAATGTGACACCATTCGTTGATGTCATGCTTGTCCTCCTCGTCATCTTTATGGTAACAGCCCCATTGCTGCAACAGGGAATAGATGTGAATCTCCCGAAGGCTAAGGGCAAAGATCTGCCACCTGAGGAAAGGATAACATTGGTTATAAAAAAAGGAGGGATTATTTATATGAACGATAATCCTGTTTCTCTATCGCAGATGGGACATAAACTACAGGCGATAAGTAAGTTGAATCCAAATGTGTTTTTAAAAGCTGATAAAGATGTGCCCTACGGTTTTGTTGTTGAAGTCATGGGTGAGATAAAGGAGGCAGGCATAGAAAAGCTCGGTATGATTACCGAGCCTAAGATAAGCCTGAAATGAGGGAACCCGGCCTCCAAAAAACAACTGCCTTATCATTAGCCCTCCACCTGACAGCATTCTTAATAGCCTTTCTCTTTCTAAAACAATCCAATCATATTATCATTTCACCCACTTATACTGTCAGCCTCATCAGCTCTGATATTTTAACCGGAATTGATAAAGGAAAAAATATAGATGCCCCTGATACGTCGAAAGAATCCGTTACGCAAGCGGATATCCCTAAGAAAAACATAAAAGAAATATCTAAGGGAAAAGAAATGGTAGAGGAAAAAATATCTGCCATTGCAGCAAAAAAGAAGAAGATAGACACATTGGCCAAACTTCACGAAATTATTTCTATTAAAGCAAGTGGCGGCAAACACAGCATTGCTGCAAAAACAACATCTTCTACTCAAGGCAAGGCGAATACATCAGATGATTATTACTCGAAGATAACGAATGAAATACATGATCAATGGAACTGTCCTCCACAGATTTGTAAGAATGATCTTAAGGCAGTCATATCTATCAGAATCTTGAAGGACGGCACTGCTATTGCTAAGCTGGAGAACAGTTCGGGGAATATTCTTTTTGACAAGTTGGCTCGCAGGGCGATCGGTAAGGCGAGTCCGCTGACGCCTCCTCCTTACGAGATGGAGATAGACGTGGGGTTCCGTCCATGAAGGAAAAGTTCAAAGTTCAAAGCCTTCGACCCGAGCTCAGGCCGAGGGTTTCAAAGTTCAAAGTTTTAATCTTTATTTTATTACTCTTTACTATTCACTATTCACTATTCACTATTGCTGAGGCTAAAGTCTATATAGATATTTCATCGCCTGCCTTCAAAAAACTGCCGATTGCAATACAGGAGTTTTCCGGACCATCGGGCAAGGAGATATCAGATATTATCAGGAATGACCTCGAATTTACAGGTCTTTTTTTCTATATAGACAGAAATGCATATTTAGAAAATCCTTCCCAGCCATTTAATCCGAAGAACTGGACCCCTCTCGGCGTAGAGACACTTGTAAAAGGCTCTGTTCAAGAGGGTAAAGATTTCTCTGTGACAATGTCTCTTTATGATGTCTTCGAAGGAAAAGAAATATTTAAAAAAGAATATAAGGCAGAGAGGGAATTTATAAGGCCGCTTTCTCACGCCATTGCAAACGATATTTATTACACGCTTACTGGTGAAACAGGCATTTTCAGGTCAAGGATATCATTTGTTGCTGAGGACAAAGATAAAATGGGAATTTATATTATGGACTGGGATGGCAACAGAATTACAAGCATGGGACTGAAAGGGAATATCATCCTATCTCCCCGTTGGTCAAGAGATGGCACAAAACTTATTTATTCCACTGAAAGGAATAGACAATGGGGAATTTATTTGTTAGACTTTAAAAGTATGAGCGAGAGGAAAGTATTTTCTTCAAAAGGCACAAATATGGTGGGAGATTTTTTACCTGAAGGGAATGATATTACCTTCTCTTCTTCAAAGGATGGAACACCTGATCTTTATATAATGAGTCTAAGCAACAATCAGATAATTAAATTGACTTCATCTTATGGTATCGAGGTATCACCTGCTGTATCTCCTGATGGAAAATATATTACATTTGTCTCAGACAGAGGTGGGAGTCCTCAGATTTATATAATGCACAGAGACGGCTCAGATATAAAGAGGGTAACCTTTGAAGGCTCTTACAATACCTCTCCATCCTGGTCTCCAAAAGGTGACAGGATTGTTTTTGTAAGCAGACGAGGGACAAACCAGATATTCACAGTCAGACCTGATGGCTCAGGACTTACACAACTTACAACCGTGAGGAATAACGAAGATCCATCATTTTCCCCTGACGAAAGGTATATCACCTTTTCTTCGGACAGGGATGGAGTTAAGGGTATATATATCATGAGGGCAAATGGAGAATCTCAGAAGAGGATTACCCCTAAGAATCTGCGGGCCTCCGGCCCCAGATGGGCACCGAATTAAAAATATACCCCTCTCTATCCCATCCACCTGAGGCGGACCAAGGGGAGAATTAAGGGGGGTATACTACAAACTACTAAAAAGAAGGAGGTTTTATGAAAAAGACTTTTGTATTGGTATCATTAGTATTATTGGTATTCGGACTTATTCTTGCTGGTTGTCCGTCAAGAAAAGTAGTACAGCCAGAGATAGAGCAACGACCAACGGTTACCCCGAAGGAGACTACACAGAAGGCTGCTGAGGTCAAACCCGAAGAAAAGATAACAGAACAGAGGTTCGCAAAAATAGAAACAAAAGAGGAAACACCCAAGTATATCGAAGAAAGAGGTCTTTTTGGAGACATCCAATTTGACTACGATAAGTATGACATACGACCGGATGCAAAGCCCATTTTGCAGAATGTTGCTTCCTGGCTAATTAAGAATACCTCCGCAAAGATTTTAGTTGAAGGCCATTGTGATGAAAGAGGAACGAATGAATATAATCTCGCACTTGGAGACAGAAGGGCAAAGGCAGCGAGGGACTATCTTATTGCCCTCGGCATAGCTTCAAACAGGATTGAGATGTTAAGCTATGGTGAAGAGAAACCACTTTGTAAAGAAAGTACAGAAGAATGCTGGACAAAAAACAGAAGAGTACACTTTGTTATCTTAAAGGAGGCAGGTAAATAGTGTTCTGTAGATTCAAGATTAAAGACACAAGATTAAAAATTATTATTTACTGCTTACTACTTACTATTTACTGTTTACTGTTTTCTTGTGCGACTACCGAAAATCTTGATTTACTCAGGCAGGACACAGCTCAGCTCCGGAAGGAATCTCTGACAATGAAGAATGAGTTAAGCGTTTTAAAAGAAAAAACCACAGGAGTTGCCAGGGAAGACTCATTTAATGTCGTAAGACAGAGTCAGGCTGAAATACAATCCATGTTATCGAATGTATCGAAAGATATCCAGATTCTGAATGGCAGGTTTGATGAAAACAAATACTTTACTGAAAAGGCGTTGAAAGATTCAGCAGCAGAAACGGACCTCATAAAGGTACAGATAACAAGTATTGAAGGCCAGATAAAAAATATCAAGGAAAAGCTGAATGCCGTAGAAAGTCGGACAGAACAGCAGAAAGAACTTCCTCAAAAACAGACATCAGAAACTGGAAACAAAATTGAAGAACCTGAAAAAGAGCCACAATACCATGAGGAGCAACCTGCAAAACCAGTAACATCAAATAATAAGACAGCAAAATATGAAGCAGCATATAATGCATTTAAGGATAAAAAATATAAAGAGGCAAGAAAGAAATTTGAGGTATTTATAAAAGAGTTTCCCAAGGACGAACTTGCTGACAATGCACAATTCTGGATTGCAGAGTCATTCTATGGGGAGAAAGATTTTGAGGGTGCAATTCTTGCTTATGAGACATTACTGAAGAAATATCCAAACAGCAAAAAGGCACCGGCTGCCCTTTTAAAGCAGGGACTTTCATTTATTGAGATAGGAGATAACAAAACAGGAAAGGTAATCCTTGAGCAACTGATAGAACGTTACCCTAATTCAAAAGAGGCAGGGATTGCAAAGAAAAATATTGAGGATACCAAGAAAAAGACCGGAAAAAAGAAAAAATGAGCAGACTTAAAGATAGTTTTCAGCGCACTATAGATTATATGCGGATATCCATAACTGACAGGTGTAATCTTCGCTGCATTTATTGTATGCCCCCTGAAGGTCTCGTACCGATAAAGCATAAAGAAATTCTCAGTTATGAAGAGATAGTGAGAATCCTACGGGTTGCAGTTGATATCGGTGTCAGAAAGATACGTATAACTGGTGGGGAACCCCTCGTAAGAAAAAACGTTTCCTATCTTATTGCATCAATAAAAAACATTGAAGGCATAAAAGACCTCAGTCTGACAACAAATGGTGTCCTTCTTGAGCAATATGCAGAAGAACTGGCTGACGCAGGCATAGACAGGGTCAATATAAGCCTTGATTCTTTAAGGCCGGACAGATACAGCGAGATAACAAGAGGCGGAGATATTGATATGGTGCTTAATGGCATTGAAGCCGCTGAAGGGGCAGGTCTCATACCGATAAAGATAAATATGGTTCCTATCCGCGGGCTCAATGATGATGAGATAGAGGAATTTGCAAAACTTACTCTGAAGTCTCCATATCAGGTAAGATTTATTGAATTCATGCCTTTTGACACAAATATGTGGAGCAGTGAAAAATTTATTGCCGCAGATGAAATAAAATCCATTGTTGAAGGTATAGGTCCTCTCACACCTGCTAATATAAGAAAATCAGGACCAGCAAGATATTTTAGATTTAATGGCGCCCGTGGTATAATTGGCTTCATAAGCCCTCTCAGTAACCATTTCTGTGGGGAATGCAACCGTCTCCGCTTAACTGCTGACGGAAAATTAAGACCATGCCTTTTCTCAGAGACAGAGATAGATTTAAAACCTGCCCTTCGTAGTGGTGCATCCGATGATGAAATCGAACGACTTATTAGGCTCTCCATTGAAGTAAAGCCTAAAGGCCATACTATCAAAATACAGAACCCCACCGAATTCAGTAAACAGATTAAAGATAGAGAAAAATTTAGAAGGCCGATGTCAAAAATTGGTGGCTAAATCTAAACATTGCAAAATTTTCTTTCAACAGCAAGGGCAGATATGCTGAAAAAGGCCTGCGGCAACTCCTTATAGACCTCAACTTGGCCTGCCAGCCTTCTGCCAAAATACATAAACTGTGAGATTTGCAGACATGTGTATCACAAATAAAATATTGTTGCATTGCAGGGGTTTTTCAGCATCTCTGCCCTTGTTTTATGTAACTGGTAGATAAATTGGATAAAGTCCCTACTATCTGTCCCTACTGTGGTTGTGGATGCGGTCTTTACCTTCATGTAGAGAATGACAATATTGCAGGTGTCTCACCTGTCAGAAACCATCCTGTAAACAATGGCAGCCTTTGTGTTAAGGGCTGGAACTGTTTTGAATTTATACAACATCCGGACAGGCTCAAATATCCTCTTATTAAAAAAGGCGGTTCCTTCAGGCAAGCCTCATGGGATGAGGCGCTAAGAATTATTGCAGCCAGATTCATAGAGATAAAAAAGTCTTCAGGACCTGATTCCATCGGTATACTTAGTTCTGCTAAATCCACTAATGAAGAAAATTATCTCATGATGAAATTTGCAAGGGCAGTAATCGGTACAAATAATATAGACCACTGTGCAAGGCTCTGCCATTCATCAACTGTCGGAGGACTCGCAGATGCCTTTGGCTCAGGTGCCATGACCAATTCGATTAACGAAATAGCTGATGCGCGCCTCTTGTTTGTGATTGGCTCTGATACTACAGAACAACATCCCATGATTGGAATGCATATGCTCAAAGCTATTGATAAAGGTGCCATACTAATAGTAGCAGACCCGCGAAAGACTCAGCTTGCAGAATTAGCCCATATCCACCTGAGACACCGCATAGGCACTGATGTAGCACTCCTTAATAGCATCATGCATGTGATGATGCGCGAAGAGCTTGTGGATATATCTTTTGTGAAGCGTCGCACAGAGAACTTCAATGCCTTTAAAAACACTGTCATGCAATACCCCCCGGAGGTTACCGAGCAAATTACAGGTGTTCCTCCAGAAGATATTAAAAAGGTTGCAAGACTTTATGCAACGAGAAGGAGAGCAATGCTTTTCTACTCAATGGGAATTACACAGCACAGGACAGGTGTTGATAATGTCTGCGCATGTGCAAATCTCACGATGCTTACAGCACATATCGGGCTGCCGAAGGCAGGGCTTAATCCATTGAGGGGACAAAATAATGTTCAGGGCGCCTGTGATATGGGGGCATTACCTGATCTCTATTCAGGATATCAGAAAGTCATTGACCCAAAAACAAGGAGAAAATTCGAAAAGGTATGGAAAATAAAACTGCCCTCAATACCAGGACTTACGCTCACAGAGATGTTCGATTCTGCATTAAAAGGTAACATAAGGGCGATGTATATAATGGGTGAAAATCCTGTTTTGTCAAACCCTGATATAACCCATACAACGAATGCATTAAGGAAACTTGATTTTCTTGTTGTCCAGGATATCTTTCTGTCTGAGACTGCTGAGTTTGCTGACGTGGTATTGCCAGCCACTACATTTGCGGAAAAGGATGGCACATTTACAAACACTGAGCGTCGTGTTCAGAGGATAAGGGCTGCAATAAAACCTGTCGGAGAATCAAAACCTGACTGGAAAATCATATCAGCACTCGCGAGAGAGATGAACTATGACATGAATTACAAAGCAACTCATGAGATAATGGAGGAAATCGCCATACTAACTCCTATATATAGAGGAATACTTCATTACAGACTGGATAATAATTACGGATTACAATGGCCGTGTCTTGATGTAACACATCCCGGGACACCATTCTTACATAGAAAGAAATTCGCAAAGGGACTCGGTACATTTGTCCCTGTTGATTTTATTCCACCGGCAGAGATCCCCGATAAAAAATTCCCTTTTATTCTGACAACCGGCAGGATGTCTTTTCATTACCACACAGGTACAATGTGCAGGCGCACATCGACGCTCGAACGGGAATATCCTGAATGTCTTATGGATATAAATCCAAAGGATGCGGATTACTTAGGAATAAAGAATATGAACATGGTCAGGGTCTCATCAAGGCGAGGGTCGATAACAGTCAGGGGGTATATTACAGACAAAATACCTGAAGGTATTGTTTTCATACCATTTCACTTCAAAGAGGCTGCGGTAAATCTTCTCACAAATCCCGCCATTGACCCCACTGCAAAGATACCGGAATACAAAGTCTGTGCAGTAACTATAGAACCACTGCCATGAATAAGGTTTTCATCCTGGATAAAAACTATCTTTCCTACTGGCTCAGGCAGATAAGAAAAAAGATGTCACTGATAGCACCACTGCGGTCAGGGAATGGAGATGTCGTACTGAAAACTGTTGAAAACATCCATGAGATCGAACTCAATTGTCCTGCATCTATGCCGTCCGTCAAAGAATTCCTTTTCCCTCAAAAAGAAGATATGTTCAGATTTTCAGAGGGCAAAGTAGACATCCTTAAAAATAATACAAAGAGATTGATCTTTGGCGTAAGGTCTTGTGACATATCTGCGATTACACTCCTTGACAGGTTCTTCGGTGAGAAATTTATTGATGACTATTATATGTCAAGAAGGAAAACCACGATATTTATTTCTCTCGTCTGCAATAATCCGGACCCGACCTGTTTTTGCCTCAGGCTTGGTACAGGCCCTTTTCTCAAATCCAATTTTGACATCCAGCTTACTGACCTCGGCGACAGGTATATGGTCGAAACAGCCTCGGAACAGGGAATACATATGATTAAAGATCATGCTCATCTTTTTTCGAAGGTTAGCAAATCAGATTACGAAGATCAGTATGAGATAATACTGAGCTCCCGATCGAAGTTTGAAAAAAGGATAAATCTTGAAAATGCGCGGCAGACGATCCTGAGCGGAAGAATTAGTGATCGCTTCTGGGATTGGGTTGCCAGAAGATGTTTTGAATGCGGAGGATGCGTATATGAATGCCCTTTATGTACCTGCTTTAATGTCATGGACAGAGTAGAATCTGAAGGCAATGGTCATCGTTTCAGGATATGGGATGCCTGTATGTTTAAGGGTTTTACAAGGATGGCAGGGGATATATGTCCTTCTGAAAACAAGGGAGCACGAATTAAACAGTGGTATTTCCATAAATTAATATATTATCCGGATCATTTCGGGAGATTCGGATGCGTAGGATGTGGAAGATGTACCATCACATGCCCTGGCCATATAGATATGGCAACAATTGCAGACAAGATCGATATAGGAGACAGAAGACGCAGGTGAAGAGAGGGATTAAAGATATATATCTTCCATCAAAGGCTGAGATTGTCGAGATTATAGACATGACCTCTGATATTAAATTGTTCAGAGTCAAACCGATTAGACAGTTCTCTTATAAACCGGGTGAATTTATCATGCTTTCACTGTGGGGTAAAGGTGAGATACCAATATCAATAACATCAACATACGGTTCCCATAAATATATCGAGCTCTGTATCAGACGTGTTGGTTATATCACCTCTGCCCTACACCTGCTAAAACCGACAGCAAAGATTGGAATACGAGGCCCTTTTGGAAATACGTTCCCTATTGAGAGGGCAAAAGGGAAAGATATCCTTTTTTTCGCCGGCGGCCTGGGCATAGTCCCTCTCCGCCCGCTCATCCATAAAGTGATGAGTGAAAAAAGTAAATTTAAGAGGATTGCCCTCATCTGTGGTTCACGTAATCCGCATGATATCTTATTCAAAGATGATATTGATTCCTGGCAGAAAAAGGGATTACAACTCATCCTTGGAGTTCGAAAAGGATTACAGCTTCTTACCGATACTGTTGAAAGAAAAGACAAGAGTTTGCAGGGCAAAGTCGGTACTGTCACAGAACACCCGAATATACCAAAGATTTCGTTCAAAAACGCCTGTGCCTTTATCTGCGGTCCTCCCATTATGATTAATGAAACCATGAAAAGCCTTTCCATGATGGGTATGCATGAGGACAATATTTTTACTTCGTTAGAGGCACATATGAAATGCGGGGTCGGTAAGTGCGGTCACTGCTATGCTGATGGTAAATACATTTGCACTGATGGACCTATCTTCTCGTATGCGGAGATAAAAAAACACAGCCTTTTTTCCTCTTGATTTTGGTCGGGGCATTCATAAGTAAAACCACATGCTTATATCAATTCTTACATAGGGTTCAGAATGCAGATTGAGGTTCAGATTTCTTATTCTGGCATTTCGCTCTCATTCCTGACCCTCAATCTTTTCCTTACATTTCAGGACACGGCCTCAAGCACCCCATCTATTTTGTCTGGCGTTACCTCTGCTCTTGCTGTTGAGGGTTTTGTCCTTTCTGCTGACGCTGTTTCTGAACACCCTGCTGACGGTCTTGTCCTTTCTGCTGATGCGGTACGACGAGTGGCGGCTGGCGAAGATCCGACTTTGGCGGCCGGCGAAGATCGGTACGCCGCCTCTCATGCTCCCTCAACTCATGTTTATACCAATCATACCTGTTCCAGTGCCTCCTATTGTCCCATACCCGCCAGTTTCTATGGAGATCGCGGTAGGGTATCCTGTGGTATCCGGCTGGAAAGTGGATGAAATAATCCGGTGGTACATTCACGATGACCCTTGGGACGCGGGTTGTCACAATGTAGGTCCAGGGACCGCTGTAAAGGGTAGACCGGTGCCAGCGACCTTCATGGATCCTGTACCAGAAGCCGTGATAGAAATAAAGACCCACCACGTCCGGTACCATATAGACATAAGCTGCTCCAGGAACCACCACTACCTCGGGCGGTCCGGCAAATGCGAGGGGCGGCAGGGCAATACCGATGTTCACGTTTACCCTGGCCTCACCAATAAGCGGCGTGCCGACAACGAAAAACAGACAAACCATAAGTAAGACGATCCGCTTCATAAAGTTTTACCTCCTTTCTGTTAATAGAGTAAAGACAATTAATCACCCTTTTGTGTTACAGGGTCATTGAAGATTCCATATTCAAATTATATAACAGGTTGGAAAGATTAAGATAGAGAAATATTATGCTTATATGCATTTGTAACCAACACCTTTTGGCTGTTTGGGAAAGTGTTAAGTTCGGGAATGTTTTCACACAGGATTAATTGCCGAATATTACACAATATAATCATAATTATACTGTGCTATCTATTATTGTCAATGAAAGAGCTTGATAATTATTGATTTTGAGAGATAATGATTAATAAAACTTATTAAAATGCTGAGATAGGCTCAGACATTCGTTTTATTAATCTAATCAACTATTGAAATATATTAATAAAAGAGTAGAATTGAAATTAAGAAAAGGAATTGCGAGACCCAGGGCGGGATAAACCTGAGGATCAGCAAGTAAAAAGGGAGCGGGAGTTAGATGCGGTGAGCAAGCCTCCAGCAGCGAGGAGGAAGCCTAAACATCTACCAAAGCACCCACTTAGAAAAAAGAGCTCAAGGTTTCCCGAAACTGGGATCGCAATCAATAGTCTGGAGCCATTTAAGGGTATTGGGTCATCCTGTAAACTGAGTGGCAGAAGTTGAAATAGCCAACTTAGAGGTTGTCCAATGAAGCAGACCCTTAGAATGGCTCTATTTATTTTATAATGAATAATCCAGTGTTTTTTTCGTTTTGCCCTGCCAATTAATTAACTAAGTGAAATCTTCAGTTTATTGATTTAATTGATTTATAGAATGAATTTTTGGTCGGGGCGAAAGGATTTGAACCTTCGACACCACGGTCCCGAACCGTGTGCGCTACCAGGCTGCGCTACGCCCCGATTAGAAATAATAAAAATCTGCTATACTTTAAGTCAAGCATTAAACTTTTATTCTTCGTTTATGATTATTTTTCTACAACCTTAACCTTTATCTCAATCCTTTCATTAGGATTGTCCCTTTTATCCCTTGGCTGGTTTACTATTTTGTCCACTACTTCTATTCCAGAAGCCACCTCTCCAAAAACAGTATATTGCCTGTCAAGGAAAGGTGAGTCAGCTACACAGATAAAAAACTGTGAGCCAGCACTGTCAGGATTAGCAGCCCTTGCCATGGAAAGCGTCCCTCTTTTATGAGGTTTATCATTAAACTCAGCCTTTACTGTATATCCTGGCCCACCCATCCCATGCGTTGATTTATCCGGATTTTTTGAATTAAGATCTCCACCCTGAATCATGAACCCAGGAATTACACGATGGAATGTTGTCCCATCATAAAATCCCTTTTTTGTAAGCTCTACAAAATTGTTTACATGACTTGGTGCAACTTCAGGGAAGAATCTGAGTTCAATATTCCCAAACTTAGTTTCGATAACAGCCTTTGTCTCAGCCATCTTTTTTATCTCCTCTTTCGTAAATTTCTGGTCCTTTGTATCTGCATACGCAGCAAAAGTAAATAACAGCATTATAAACAATACAAAACCTTTTAACAAAAATTTCATACATCCTCCAATTAATAAGAGATTTCTATTTTCTTTCAGGAAAGGTATATCTAATCTAACAGACTTCCGGGATAATTTCTATAAGAACCTGAATTTTTTGAACAAAATTTTTCTTGACAACACAGGAGTTTTAATCAATAATCAACCCATGCAAAACACACCTTTTCAATAGAGGTATTATTTATGGGGTAGTAACAGTTAACAAAGATAGCTCAGGTAGGTCGGAATCGACTCGTACCGAGATAACAGTTGCCTTTCTTTATAACCCATTGCGTGTCGAGAAGGTCAGAACCATTGAGGGCCGTAAATGGCATAAGGATCGGAAATGCTGGAGTTTTCCTGATAGTGATGGGACCTTGGAAAGAATTCTACAGGTCTTTGAAGACGAGGAAATTCACATAGACCCTTCCCTGCAAACACAACTGCCTCACCCTGTCATTGCGAGGAGCGAAGCGACGAAGCAATCTCAGGAAAACCCCTCTTTGGCAAAGAGGGGCGAGGGGAGATTTTCTGACAAAAAATTATCTGCAACACCCTTCGACGACCTGAAAAGAGAACTCCTCTCCAGAAAATACAGCTACAAAACCGTTAAGGGTTACCTTTATTACAACAGAGATTTCCTTAATTTTATAGATAAGAATCCCTTTGATATACAAGAAAGTGACATAAAGGATTGTCTTCTATAATCTTGCTGAAGAAAAACAATCCGCAACCTCAACATTAAATCAGGCTATCAATGCCCTGAAATTCTATTATGGCACAATGTTGAAGAGAAAATTTGTTTATGAAGTTAAAAGACCAAGAAAAGATAAAAAACTGCCTGTTGTCTTAAGTCAAGAAGATGTTGCAAAAATCTTATCTTCTGTGGATAATTTAAAGCATAAAATCCTGCTTATGCTCGTCTACTCAGCAGGGTTAAGAGTTGGAGAGGTAGTAAAATTGAAGCCAGAAGACATTGACAGTAAAAGGATGCTCGTTTTTCTCAAAGGTTCAAAAGGCAGAAAAGATAGATACACATTACTATCTGAAACTACTTTAAAGACCTTAAGAGAATATTGGAAGGAAATATAAACCAACAAAGTGGTTATTTCCTGGACCAGACAAAGAAAGATACATTACCATAAGAACTGCCCAGAGAGTATTTGAGATGGCATGTGAAAAGGCATTGATTAAAAAGGATGTTACAATTCACAGCCTCAGACATTCATTCGCCACTCATCTTTTAGAAAACGGAACAGATTTGAGGTATATTCAGGAATTATTGGGGCACAAAAGCTCAAACAAAGACAACGGAAATTTATACACATGTAAGTAATAAGGCTCTTATGAAGATACGAAACCCATTAGATCAGATTTTTGAGGAGAAAGGAGGTGGTTAGTCCATAGGTCGAATAGACGACTACGTCGCCTATCCATCCAAAATTGAACAAAAAGCGACATTGTCGCTTGTGAACGAGTTATGCGCTCATTGGTCACCAAAGTAATTATGTTCAGAGAAATATATGGAAATAGAGGGAATAAAGGTTAAAATAAGTATAGGAGAATATCGCTTTTCTGATCATGCTGTGAAAAGAATGATCAAACGGTCTATTGATCGAGTTGAGATAGAAGATGCAGTATTATCAGGTGAGATTATAGAAGAATATCCCGATGACAAATATTCTCCGAGCTGCCTTATTTATGGAAGGACGAAATCTGGCAGACATCTTCATGTTCAGCTTTCACTTCCACCGGCAGTTGTTGTTATTACAGCTTACGATCCGGATGAGACCGAATGGATAGATTATAGGGTCAGGAGGAAGAAGGAATGAGATGTGTTTTTTGTGGCGGTGAAACAAAAAAAATGTTGGCAACCTTCAGTTATGAGGAGGAAAACAGGTATTTTCTTGTTGAACATGTTCCGGCAGAGGTCTGTGACCGATGTGGAGAGAAGACTTATTCTCCAGATGTTACTGATGAGTTGTTGAAATTTGCGAAGGACACTTTCAAGCCTGTTAAAAAACTCGAAGTTCCTGTTTTTGATTTTGCTGAAAGTTGTTAATGTTGGTGACCAACGGCGCATAACACAGGCCAAAAGATTCATATCCAAATGCTATTGCACTTCTATTGGCCTTGAACGTTATCTTAAATGCGTGCGATGTGATATAGTTTGATTATGAAGCAACGAATATATCTGGAAGATGTGTTTCTTTCGGAAAAGGCGGAGACCTTGGCTTTGAAATATCTCAAGAACAAAGTAGTAGTGCCAAAGCACTTGGCAGACGCTCAACACATTGCTATTGCATCGGTCGAACGGGTTGATGTCTTGGTCAGTTGGAATTTTCAACAAATTGTAAATCTTGATCGTATCCATGCTTTCAATTCAGTCAATTTGAGGCTTGGACATCCTATTTTAGAAATCAGGAGCCCAATGGAGGTAATATATGGAAAAAAAGTTTGACTCAGTCGGATTCCAAAGAAAGATCCGTGAGAAATTAAGCAAGAAATATCTGGAAAATCGTGATTCTTTTCTCAAAGAGCTTAGGGATAAATACGGTTTGACAAAAAGAAAGAAATCGGCACGCACTTCAGATAACAGAGCGCAAACGCCTCACATTCAAACTTGAGGGCTTCTTTTGCAACGAGCCCGTTATCTGTTCGTTATTAGCAAAATAGATGAATCCATACATAAAGAGAAAAATAATAAAGAAACAGGGCACATCTTCTGAGGAATTAGAAGATTATGTTGCTATAGAGAAAAAACTCAGGGTTTCTGTCAATGGTAAGAAGGTTATAACTCTATATTGCACGCCCCTTATGATTAAGGAATTAATAATCGGTCTTTTTCTTACAGAGGGGATCCTAACAAATAAAATCTCTCCGGATAAGATTAATATAATATATGGAGAGGATATCAGGGTTGATATCTCTGCCGGTCAAGATGTCTTAAAAAAAGGAATGGTCACTTCTCGATGCCTGGGTGGGGTCACCTTTAATAAAAAAAGGAATTTCGAAAAGGTTAAGGATGATTTTTCTATTACGGTAGAAGACCTTAAAAACATCTTTGAGGAATTCCAGCATAAATCTGAGCTCTTCAGACTAACAGGTTGTTTTCACAGCGCAGCGCTTTCAGATGGGAAAAGAATTCTTGCGTATGCAGAGGATATAGGCAGACATAATGCTGTTGATAAGGTAATAGGTTATTCCATTCTCGGTAATATACCATTTACTGGGAAATTGATGATTGTAAGCTGTCGCATATCTTCAGAGATTATATCAAAATGTTCAAGATGGGGTATCCCTATAATTGCAAGTAGAGCCGCACCAACCGATCTTGCAATTGAGATAGCTGAAAAATCAGGTATCACACTTGCAGGTTTTGTAAGAGGAGACCGTCTAAACGTTTATACTAACCCGCAAAGGATTATTTAACTTTAAGGTTTCAAAATCGTATTCGATAGTTGGAGGGCAGATGTGCTGAAAAAGGCCTGCCAGTGACACCTTAAAGCCCTTTAGATTGGCCAGCCAGCCCTTTTGTAAAATACACTTGCCTTTTGAATTGCAGTCATGTGAATAATAATGAAATCTTGTCGCTTTGCAGGGGTTTTTCAGTATATCTGCCCTCCTCTTTATGCAACATTAAGGCTAACTAATATTGTATTTGTGGAGTCTGTGTCTGAAAGAACGGAAAGAAAGATTTAATAATTTAGCTGCTTCTGTCTTTACACCGCCTGCTTTTTCAAGTGCCTGGAGAAGATATCTCTTTTCAATATCTCCAATAACCTTATCAATATTTATACCTTTCTCAGTAAGTCCCGAAATGTATTTCATATCATCTTGATATCCGGTTATTTCAGTTGGGAGTTCCGCTGGCTGTATCTCTTCTTCGTCTGTTAGAAGGGCTGTACGTTCAATAATATTCTGGAGTTCCCTGACATTACCCTTCCATGAATAGTCCATCAATAGCTTCATAGCCTTGGGTGTAATCCTCTTTAGGTTGTCAGATGTCTTTTTAAGAAAATGTTCTACAAGTAATGGTATATCCTCCTTCCTTTCTCTCAGAGGAGGTATGTTTATAGGTACTACATTGAGTCTGTAATATAAGTCCTCCCTGAACCTGCCTGATGTTACCTCTTCCTTTATATCCTTGTTCGTAGCCGATATAACTCTCACATCAACCTTTATATCGGTCGTGCCACCCACTCGCCTGAATGTCCCGTTTTCAATTACCCTGAGCAGCTTTGCCTGGAGACTAATCGGCATCTCGCCTATCTCATCGAGAAAGACGCTTCCACCGTCTGCAATCTCAAATAGTCCTTGCTTGTTGTACATAGCGCCGGTAAACGCACCCTTCATATGTCCGAAGAGTTCTGACTCAAGCAGTCCTTCGGAAAATGCAGCACAATTTATCGTTATAAGATTTTTATCCTTTCTATAGCTGAGGTTATGGAGTGCTGTAGCAACTAACTCCTTGCCCGAGCCACTTTCACCTATTATCAGGACATTTGAATTGCTCTGCGCTATCTTTGGGATCAGCTTAAACATCTCCTGCATCTTAGGACTTTGACCAATAATATTCTCTATAGAGTATGTCGTCTCTACTTTCTGTCTTAAGATTGTAATCTCGTCACTCAATCTTTTCTTCTCAAGAGCTCTCCTTACAATTAATCTAATCTCATCTATATTGAAGGGTTTATTAATGTAGTCATAGGCACCTAACTTCATAGCCTCGATTGCTGTCTCTTTTGTTCCAAAGGCTGTTATCATGATCACGATGGTATCCGGTGATATTTCTTTTACTTTCTTCAGGACTTGAAAACCACCAGCCTTGGGCATCTTCATATCTGTTATGACAAGGTCGAAGATGTCTTTATCTAAAGATGACAGACCTTCAAGTCCATCAGATGCGGTCATGACCTCATAGTTCTCCCCGTCGAGAAGGATCTTCAGGACTTCCCGCATGCTTTTTTCATCTTCAACTACGAGTATTTTCCCGTTATGTTTTTTCATCTGTCTTTGGCAGTATAATCTCGAATGTTGTTCCAACCCCAGGACTGCTGTTTACATTTATCCTGCCGTTATGCTCTTCGATTATCCTATATGCTATTGCAAGTCCAAGTCCAGTACCATTCTCCTTTGTAGTAAAAAAAGGATAGAAAATCTTCTCAATGTTTTTTCCATCTATTCCAGCCCCAAAATCTTTAAATGTTATCTCTACAGATCTGTCCATGTTTCTTGTAGAAATAATAAGTTCCCCTCCTTCAGGCATTGCCTCTATTGAATTTATCCCGAGATTCCAGAATACCTGCCGCATTTTCTGTGGGTCTGCATCCACTTCAAGTCTGCCAGTATATTTCTTATTTATAGATATATTGTTCTGTTCAACATTTTTAAGGAGTTCTATAGTCTCATCAAGCATGCCATGTAGCTCGAATCTTTTAAACTCCGGAGGTGTAGGCCGCGAATATCTAAGGAAATCGGTTATGATACGGTCGAGACGCTCCATTTCATTCAGGGCAATTTCCATAAGTCTCTTCTTGTAATTCTTAGATACCGAATCTTCTTTGAGCATCTCTATAGAACCCTTCAGAGAGGCAAGCGGGTTCCTGATTTCATGGGCGATATTTGATGAAAGTTCTCCTATAGCTGCCCATTTCTCTTTCTGTTTCATCTCTGTTTCAAGCCTTTTCAGTTGTGTAAGATCCTGGAAAATCACTATAAAACCTTTAGTGCTTTCATCAATGCCCCTAAGAGTAGAGATACCAAGCCCTATTATCTTCTGAACCCCTTCAACTATTATTATATCCTCTTTGCGCCCTTCAGAAAAGGGGAACTTAAAAACCGGCAGGACTGAATCTATCCTCTGACCTATGATAGAACCCTTTCTAATGCCCGTTATCCTTTCAGCTGCGCGGTTAAAGATTAATACATTACCGGAAATGTTCGTAGTAAAAAGGCCGCTCGGCAGGCTTTCCACCACTTCCCTGTTAAAGAACTCAAGGTCTCGCAGATCTAAATCTTTCTTCTCAAGTTTCTGCGTTGTCTTCTCAAGCCTCGATGAGAGATATCCACTTAGATAAGCAGTAAGATAAAAGGAAATTATATGGACAAATAGCTTATAAAGATAGTCCTTCTCATCCGTTATCCCTTCACTGGTGATGGGCGGAGACCTGTAAAACTGCAGGGTTACAATCAAGCCGTAAAGGACACTGCTGCACGTTGCTATGATGTACCCTGCCCTTTTATTTAATACAATACTTGAAGAGATAACAGTAAGTATGAGTGTAAAAGAAAACCAGCTATCAATGCCACCGGTAATATAGATGAGAATTATTTCAAAAATAACATCGAGCAATAACTGTGTGTAGGCAAATGCAATAAGGTTCTTAATCTTTCCAAGCAGCAGGGAATAAATAATGGTAACAGTATATAGGGGAATAATTAGATAAGAGAGTACATGTACATAGGAGAATTTTTCATATCCTACAAAAAGGAAAGATGAACCGAGGAGAAGGGTAACAAATACGACCCTGAAAACTATCAGGGCCTTGATCTTTATTTTTAATGTTGCTGCATCTTCTGACATTTCCCTCTATTTTATAAGGGTAATCAGTTTGAATATCGGAAGATACATAGAGATAACAATAAAACCAACGCTAGTTCCGAGAAATACCATAAGCATCGGCTCCATCATTGCAGTGAGGTTTGATACAGAAGAATCCACTTCATCATCGTAGAAATCAGCAATCTTGCCGAGCATCGCATCAAGCGCACCTGTTGATTCACCAACTGCTATCATGTGAGTTACCATCGGAGGGAATACCTTAGCCTTTGTAATAGGCTCGGCAAGGGTTTTCCCACCCATAACTCCCTTTCTAACTTCCATAATCGCATATTCAATAACCTTATTGCCTGATGTCTTTGCTGTTATCTCAAGACCGTCCAATATTGGCACACCACTGCTTACAAGGGTTCCCAGTGTCCTTGTGAATTTTGCCACAGCGACTTTATTAATGAGCATACCAAATATTGGAAGCCTGAGTAATATTATGTCTGTTATATGCTGACCTTTCTCTGTCCTTCTAACCCGGGTAATAAAGACAACAATAGCAACTATAGCTCCGGCTACTAATAGCCCGCCTATGCCTGCAATAAAATTACTCAGATTAATGACTATCCTTGTTGGTAGCGGCAGTGTTCCTCCAAGCGAGGTAAACATCTTAGAAAAAGTCGGGACAACAAAGATCATTATGACAGCAATTACCAGGACAGCAATTGATGAAACAACGAGAGGATAAACCATCGCCCCTTTAACTTTTTTCTTTAATTTCATAGCCTTTTCTATGTAAGCTGCCAACCTGTTGAGTATAGTATCGAGGATACCACCAGCCTCACCTGCTGCAACCATATTTGCATATAACTCACTGAATACCCTCGGGTGCTTCTTAAGTGCATCGGCATATGTTGAGCCTGATTCAACATCTATCTTGACCTGCGCCAGTACCTTGCCAAAGGACTTGTTTTCAACCTGTGTTGAGAGTATTTCAAGCGCCTGCACAAGTGGGAGCCCTGCATCAATCATTGTAGCAAACTGCCTTGTAAATACTACAATATCCTTATCCTTTACCTTTCCTCCAAAACCAAATTTGCTTACCTTCTTTGGTTTCTCAATTACAACAGTTGCAGTAATATTTCTTTTTCTTAGTTGTGCGATTACCTCGTCTTTTGTTGCTGCAGTTATTTCTCCTGATTCGATAACCCCCTTTGTCGTCTTACCCGACCATTGAAATACAATCGCCATCTTTATCCCCTCCCTTTTCCAGAGGTAGCTGTAATACTCCTCTGGAGCACCGTAATTAGCTCTTCGGGTACAGGTGACCTTCCTATTGCATCCTCATAAGATAAGTATCCTTTTGTGTAAAGTTCGAATAGTGACTGGTTCATTGTCTGCATCCCAAATTTTGTCTGCCCTGTCTGCATCATCGAATAGATCTGATGTACCTTGTCTTCCCTTATAAGGTTTCTTATGGCTGGATTGGGCACCAGTAATTCAATCGCGAGAACCCTTCCCTTACCAGATTTCTTAGGAATAAGCTGCTGGGCGAGTATACCCTCGAGGACAAAAGATAGCTGTACCCTTATCTGCTCTTGTTGATAGGGAGGGAACACATCAACGATACGGTTTATTGTCTGGACTGCAGAATTTGTATGCAATGTAGCAAGTGTTAAATGTCCTGTTTCTGAGACAGTAAGGGCTGCCTCAATTGTTTCAAGGTCGCGCATTTCACCTATCAGAACCACATCAGGATCCTGTCTGAGGACATATTTCAGCGCAGCTTTAAATGATACCGTGTCAGCATTCACTTCTCTCTGGTTGACCAAACATTTTTTGTGTTGATGAAGATATTCAATAGGGTCTTCTACAGTTATAATATGGTCATATCTCTCTGAGTTTATCCTATCGATCATAGCTGCAAGTGTTGTAGATTTACCACATCCTGTTGGCCCCGTAACAAGGATTAGGCCGCGTGGCTTTTTTACAAGGTCATTAACAATCTCGGGTAGGCCGAGATCCTTGAACCCTCTGATTTCGAATGGGATAGTTCTGAATGCCCCAGCCACCGCACCTCTCTGCATAAAGATATTTCCCCTGAACCTGCTCAACCCCTTGACACCAAAAGATAGGTCAAGCTCATTATTCTCCTCATATTTATGCTTTTGTGCATCAGTAAGTATGCTGTAGCATAGCGCCTTCGTGTCTGCAGGTGTCAGTGGTGGGTGGTCAAGCTGCTCGAGCTTCCCGTCTATCCTCAACCTCGGTGGACTCCCTGTTGTTATGTGGAGATCTGAGGCATTTTTTTCGATAATCATCCTCAATAAGTCATAAAGCGTGGCCATCTATATTTTCTTCCTCCTTCTTCCTTCATTCTTATATTTACCCATAGAGTAGCTTGCTATATTCCACAAGGGTTAATCTCCAAAAGTGACTCTTATCACCTCTTCTATCGAGATGATGCCTTCTTTAACCTTATTAAGGCCACTCATCCTTAAAGTCCTCATGCCAAGCCTCACTGCCGTCTTTTTCAACTCATCTGCTGATGCTCCTTCAAGAATCATCTCCTTGATCTCGGTATCAATAGGCATAACCTCATAAAGGGCCAACCTTCCCTTACATCCGGAACCATTGCAGGTAGGACAACCTTTGCCTTTATAACATTTTACAGATTTTACCTCTTCTTCTGAGAAACCTAAACTTGTAAGGGCAGGGACAGGAATTTTTTCCTCTTCCTTGCACTCTTGGCATATCTTTCTGGCAAGCCTCTGGGCAGCGATAAGGATAACTGATGCTGATACGAGAAAGGGCTCAATACCCATATTTAATAACCTGCTTATGCTGCTCGGTGCATCATTTGTATGCAGGGTGCTCAGGACAAGATGGCCTGTCAGGGCTGCCTTAACTGCAATCTCGGCTGTCTCAAAGTCACGAATCTCTCCAACCAGAATAATATCCGGGCTTTGCCTTAAAAAAGCCCTGAGCGCTGCAGAAAATGTAAGGCCTATCTCTTCCTTCATTTGTACCTGATTCATACCTGCAAAGTTATATTCAACAGGGTCCTCTGCAGTCATTATGTTAATGCCAGGCTTATTAAGATAACTCAATGCGGAATAAAGGGTAGTTGTCTTACCACTCCCTGTGGGCCCGGTAACGAGGAGCATGCCATATGGCTTTTCCAGTGTTTCCATGAATATTTTCAATTGCCCTTCTTCGAATCCAAGCCTTGTAAGATCCACCTGAAGGTTTGACTTATCGAGGATCCTGAGAACCGTCTTCTCGCCAAAAAGGCATGGCAGAACTGAGACACGAAAATCTATCTCTCTCTTTTTCCCGAGTCTCAGTTTAATTCTTCCATCCTGTGGAAGTCTTCTCTCCGCAATATCAAGTCTTGCCATTATCTTGAGCCTCGAGGTTACAGCACCCTTTATTTTTATTGGTAGATTCATCGCGTTAAACAATATTCCATCAACCCTATACCTCACTCTTAAGGAGTTTTCGTAAGGCTCTATATGTACATCACTTGCACCGCCTTTTATGGCATTTATAAGGATACCATTAACAAGCTTTACTATTGGCTCATCAACCTCCCCGGCTGCTGAATCCTCTTTTTCACTAAAAGCCTCTATACTATCGAGCGCATCTCCGACAACCTTGTCAAATTCATCAACGTCTACCATAATGTTATCATCAAATGACGTTGTCATTTCTTCATCTTTAAAATCTTCGTCCGAGAGTGTATAATCCTTTGCCTGAACTACCTGAGTTGTGGCCGACTTTTTTGCTGCAATAAGGGCATCACCATGACCCGCATAATGGCTTGATACGGCACTTAAGATTGAGGATTCACTCGATACTACAACCTCAACATTATATCCTGTCATAAACTTTACATCGTCTATCGCAAATACATTAGATGGATCAGCCATCGCAATCGTTAATGTAGCGCCAACCCTCGCAACAGGCATTATAAGA
>JBGQLV010000043.1:0-24743 GCA_041500225.1 Thermodesulfovibrionia bacterium
AATAGCAAAAATGCAAAATAAGCTCTTTCAGCTCTCAGAATCCAATAAAAATCATTCAAAAATCTAAAACAATTTCATATAGATTTTCGGTGAGGCAACGAATACCTGTTTCGTATAGATTTTTACGTGAGGCAACGGGGTGGGGATACAATCAGGGGGTTTAACATTCCATAACTCTTTTGTTATTCCTTCCTTAACAACCTTTCTCTTTATTGCAATTAAGGTTCACACCATATTTACTTCTTAGCTGGATCTCCTTAACATATCTTTCGACTCTCATTACATCTGAGAATAACCGGGCCGGCATCATCTTCTTAAATGAAACGGGACACTGGTAGATACCACACCTTTTTTAAACAGTAAAACACCTTTCATGAAAAGTGCTGTTTGATTATGCAGAATGTGGTGCCACCATTTTGAAGGCACAAACTCCGGCAGTACTACTGTTATGATGCCATCTTTATAAATATTTCGTACCTCATCTATATAATCCACTAACGGTTCTATTATTGAACGGTATGATGATTCAAGGATAATAAGAGGAGCCCCCATGCATGCACTATCCCATTTCGCCTTTACCTTCTCCGTCTCTACCGGGTCGATGCACACATATACCGCTGCAACATCATCAGAAAGAGCCTTTGCATATTTGATAGCGCCTATCACCGCCTGCTGCATCCCGGATATAGGTACAATTACAGAGTGGTGTTCATATTCCTTCACCTCATTCACACACTGAAGAGAGAGTTGCTCTGCAATAGAGAGATAATGTTGATGTATCTTTTTAGTTAAGAGTACAAGGCCGGGTATAGCTAAAAGAACCATCCATGCGCCATGTTCAAACTTTTCGACCGCGATTATCACGAGGACTATTCCGGTTACAACGGCTCCTAAGCCGTTTACAAGAGCGCTCTTGAACCATCCCCTTCCTCTGTCTTTCATCCAGTGCACGACCATGCCCGCCTGGGATAAAGTAAAGGCTGTAAATACGCCAACAGCATATAGAGGAATGAGCGAATGGGTATCGCCTCTGAACAGCACCAAAAGCAGGGCGGAAAGAAAACCAAGTATCAGTATGCCGTTGGAAAACACGAGTTTGTCACCACGGTTGCTCAACTGTCTCGGTAAGTAACGGTCGGATGCCATTATAGAGGAAAGCCTCGGAAAATCCGCAAAAGATGTGTTTGCGGCAAGAATCAGTATCAGAGCGGTAGCAAATTGGATTGTGTAATAAACAAGCCCTTTGGAGAATACAGTCCTTGCAAGCTGTGAGAGTACGGTCTCATTTTCGTTAGGAAGGATCGTGTAATGATGCGCGAAGTATGCAATACCGATGGTGAGAATACCGAGAGTAAAAGCCATCCATAAAAGGGTGATTCCCGCATTCTTTGCCTCGGGAGCTTTAAAGGCACGGATCCCGTTGGAGATGGCCTCGATCCCCGTAAGTGTGGCGCATCCGGAGGCAAAGGCCCTCAATATGATGAACATGGGTAATATATTCGAAGATGTCTCCTTCAGTTCCTTATACTGGAGATGGGGAGTAGAAAGAGATTTCGTCAAACTTGCCCCTATAAGGAAAAGCAGGCTTCCGATAAAGAGATATACCGGAATCGAAAAAATCCTGCCGGATTCTCTTACTCCTCTCAGGTTCATTATAGCAATAAACAGTATGGCGAGCAGACAGAATAGGACGGTATGGGTTCGCAATCCTGGGAATGCCGAGGTGATGGCTGCTATTCCGGCAGCAACACTGACCGTCACAGTGAGGACATAATCGATAAGAAGCGCAGCTCCCGCAACAAGACCAGGATAAGTGCCGAGGTTGTCTTTTGCGACGATATACGCGCCGCCGCCGGAAGAATATGCATGAATAGTCTGGTAATAAGAAGTAGCCACAATCGCAACAAGGATGACAATTACGACGGCAATAGGAACCAGGTAATTCAGGAACGCTGCGCCGCCGACTACAAGGGCGAACAGAATTTCTTCAGTTCCGTAAGCTACGGATGAGAGAGCATCCGATGAGAATACCGCGAGCCCCATTGTTTTGGAGAGGCGTTCACGCTTTTCTTTGACGGTTTCAATGGGAGTTCCTATAAGAATTTTTTTGAGTGACATATCTTCTCCTCCTTTGAGGGCAAATAGGGGAGAAAATAAAAAACCGTCGGCAAGGCAGCGGTTTAAATCTCTGTCTATTGCCCTTCCAAATGCCTACGAGGTTAGCTGTCGGGCTTGGGCTTGAAAGTACCCTATCCCCGGGGACTTCCCGGGAAATACGCCCCAAAATTTGGGTCCCCCGCATCCATTCATTGAATGGATCTCGGCTGCTATTTGATTTTTACTTTAGTACTGAAAAAATAAATTGTCAACTTGAAAAAGGAAGCGTTAGAAATATTATGCCGATAAGTATAAAAGACATGAAACCAAGTACAAGGATCTGTGGAGGTGATAGTCTTCTTTTCATAAGGGTAGATTTTAAATAATTTCAACCAGATTGGCAATAACTACAGCAATCCTTTAATCAAATCAACAACCTCCTGGATTGACTTCTGCACCTTCGGTGTGCATTTTTCTGAAATCGTTGTTATATCATCTGCCTCAACTGCGATGATGATTATATCGTCTGGAATTTTTCCCGGGAAAACACTTTTCCCGAATTCAAGCATTGTAAGAAAATAAAAAAGATGCCGAGTTTGGAGATTTTAAACCATCATATTTTTTCTTGACTTATTTATAAAAATATAATAATATTAGAATATATGTATATGGAGATAATTTATGAGATCACTCGGACAGAGAATAGAACTCCTTAAGGTCATTGCGCATCCTGTAAGGATAAAAATTCTTGAGGAGCTGACCAAGGGCGTAAAGTGTGTCAGTGATTTCGAAGAGTTTTTAGAGATCAGTCAGCCGAATATTTCACAACACCTTTCTTTACTCAGGAATCATGGAATTATTGACTTCTATATCGATGGAAGGCTCAGGTGTTATTTCCTTGTTGACCCGATAATCCCTGATCTTCTCGAGATCCTGAAAAAAGATTACCATGAAGCACTGCCTGGACCTGAATGTTGCCCTGTAACAAAAAAAGGGAAATATCCTGGTGACAGGAGAAGATAAGATTTCATTTTTATAAAAATTTCAAAATTACAGGGGATATAATTTTTTCGCTCATTCTCGGTCGTTCCGACCTCCGAGGGAAATTCTTTCTTCGAAAGAATTTAAATCCGCTCAAAAACAATATCCCCTGTCTATATAACAATTCTAAAAAGGAGTTGGAAATGAAAATTGGTATCCTTATTTCAACGAATGATCCAGAATCTCTTTGGAATGCCTTTCGCTTTGCCAATCTCTGCTTGAATACGGATGTAACAAATGAGGCCACGATCTTTCTGAATTCAAAGGCAGTCGCTTACGAAGAAGCTGATTCAAAACAATTTAACATCAAAGAACTGGCAAAAACATTTGTGCTCAGTGAAGGTAAGCTTCTGGCATGTGGCAAGTGCCTTGGCTTCAGAGGATTGGAAGAAAATGAGGTCTGCCATAAAGGCGGTCAAAAAGATCTTTATGAAATGGTTGTTACAAGTGATAAGCTGATCTGCTTCTAAATACACTTTTATATATTGGTCACTATTATGATAAAGGGGGGATATATGCTGAAAGTTCATTTTTTTCTCAATGAACCAAAAGGGAAGACCTGAAAGCATTTCGAAGAAATAATGCCCAGGCTGGGCGAAAAGTATAACATCGAAATCGAAGTTACATCAAAACCCAGGCAAGAATACGGTACCAATGAGTTTTTAGCGACGAATCTTCCTGCTGCACCAGCAATAATGGTAGGTAATGATGTTATCGTCAAGGGAAGCGATATCTCAGAAAAAAAGCTTGAGGCTGTCATCTGCAAGCATTTGGGAATTAAAGAGAGCAAAGGTTTTTTCAGTAGATTATTTAAAAGGGACTAGTGAAACAGCATGAAAAAGACAATCGCGATACTTTTATTGTTTTTGCTCCTGACTGGTTGTACTGTCTACGACTACTATAAGAGTCGATTCGGGACTCGCACTCAAGAAACTGTTGCAAATGAGGCAAAAAAAGGAGGGTATCAGCTCATCACGCCTGAGGAACTCAAAAAGGAATATCTAACAGATCCAGCAGCGTTTCTTCTTGTAGACACAAGGCAGGAGTGGTCGTACCAAATGCAGCATATCCAGGGGGCCTCGCATATTGATTTTGCTCCGACCTGGTGGAATCAATACTCTCCTATGACACGATCGGAGATGAAAAAACTTCTCGGTCCTGATAAAAATAAAAAAGTTGTCTTTTACTGAGACGGTCTAACGTGAGTGCGAAGTCACGGCGCAGCCAGTTTGGCTGTAAAACTTGGATATAAGAATATATACCGTTTTGCTGAGGGACTTCCAACATGGAAGGAGATGGGTTTACCTTTTGAGGCAGGTCGTGTGTCTTACGAAGTTTCCGGAGGAAAGAAAGGCATTTCGACTGTCATTGGGACAGGCTTAATCCTGACGCTTCTTGGCGTTTTTTTGGGAGGCATTGCTCTGAATCTTACCCCCTGCGTATATCCTCTGATTCCAATTACCACCTCATATTTTGGCGGGAGGAGTGAAACTGGTGAACGTCAGGGATATCTTATCCTGCATGGTCTTCTCTATATTCTTGGGCTTTCGGTCATGAACTCGGCCATCGGTATATCAGCAGCTTTCACCGGGAAACTCATGGGCTCGTTTCTCCAGCATCCTGCCGTGCTTATTTTTGTTGCGTCTGTATTGTTACTCATGGCGCTAAACTTCTTCGGGTTATGGGAACTGAGGTTGCCAGGTTTCCTGAGTTCCGCCGTGTCAAAATCTCATACAGGCTACGCACAATCACTCTTTATGGGACTAACACTCGGTATCGTTGCTGCTCCGTGTATCGGCCCATTTATTATAGGTCTTTTGACCATGGTTGCTCAGAAGGGAGACCCGCTGTACGGTTTTCTCATATTCTTTACTCTGAGCATCGGTCTCGGGTTGCCGCTTTTTATTTTGTCTCTCTTTGCCGGAAATGTGAGTAAGCTTCCCCGATCCGGAGAATGGTTGATATGGATCAGGAATCTTTTCGGATGGATTATGCTTGCCATGGCTGTATATTTTATAAAACCATTGTTCCCGTGGCATGATGCCGGAACTTACATGCTGGCATTAATTGCTTTAGCTTCAGGGGTTCATCTGGGTTTTATAAGCAAAACAGGCAAAACCCTGAGAACTTTTGTTGTTATCAGGAGAAGCATCGGTGTTGTTGCGATTGGGATTGCTCTATTCCTTGCAGGCTCTGTCCTCTTACGAGGTCCGGGGGTGTCCTGGCAACCGTATTCGCAAGAGACGTTTACAAAAGCAATAGCTGCGAAAAAACCGATCATCGTTGACTTCTACGCGGATTGGTGTACACCCTGTCGTCAACTGGATAAAAAGACATTTCATGAAAAGGAAGTTGTAAAAGAATCTGCGAAATTTAGCATGATCAAGGTTGATTTGACAAAAGAAGCCAATGCTGATGTAATGCAACTCTTGAAAAAATACGATGTGAAAGGCGTCCCGACTGTAATATTCCTTGATCCCGGCGGGAATGAAATAAAAGAGTTGCAGATTGTAGACTACGTTCCGGGAAATGAATTTTTACCAAGAATGAAAAAGGCATTAGGAGAGTAACTGAGGAATGAAACTAAAGAAAATAGTCATCCTGATCGTTATAGCCGGATTGGTTGCGGCTGTTAAGGTATTTCACCTCGACCAGTATCTCACTCTTTCATATCTGAAGGGATCATTGGATAAGTTGAAAGCCCTCTATGAAAACCACAGTTTAATGGTAATTACCGGCTATTTTGTCATTTATGTTCTCACAACCTCTCTTTCCCTGCCCGGCGCTTCTCCGTTAGGTATTGCGGGAGGTGCGTTGTTCGGTTTCTGGACAGCAACGCTTGTGGTTTCTTTCGCAAGCACTATTGGCGCTACACTGGCATGTCTTGTTTCCCGGTATCTTCTAAGGGACTGGATACAGAATAAATTCGGTGACAAGATTGCAAAGGTCAACGAAGGGATCGAAAAAGAAGGAGCTTTCTATTTATTCACTCTGCGGTTGATCCCGGTATTCCCTTTCTGGATGATCAACCTCGCTATGGGGCTTACGAAAATGTCCCTTTTCAAATTCTATTGGGTATCACAGATAGGGATGCTTCCCGGAACAATGGTGTTTGTGAACGCCGGAAAAGAACTGGCAAAGATTGAGTCTCTCAAAGGTATTTTCTCTCCAGGCCTGATCATTTCATTTGCACTCATCGGTATATTTCCCATAGCGGTAAAGAAACTGGTAGCTTTGTACCGTTCCAGAAGAAAAAAGACTACCGGCGATGCTGATAATATTTCTTGAGGATATCCTTGGGGAAGTATGAAGAAATAACAAAAGCATGACAAATCCTTGGATTATACGAGTTCGCAACATTAAAAGATATCAAAGACAAGTATAGAGAGTTGCTCAAAGAATGGCACCCTGATTTATGTAAGGAAAACGAAGATATCCGAAAAGAAAAAACTATTGAAATAATCAATCCATACAGAACAATAATGAATTATTGTGAACATTATCGATTTTCATTTTCTCGGGAAGAAATTGAAAAATATATTTCTGCTGAAGAGTTTTGGGCAAAGAGATTTGGAAGTGACCCGATATGGGGTAATTATAAAGATGATGAAGATTAATATATTTGATAAATATGCCGAAGAATATGATAAATGGTTCGATGCTCATATATGGGTGTATCAGTCAGAGGTACGGGCAGTAAAAATGTTACTGCCTCAAAGTGGCAAAGGTGTTGAAATAGGAGTAGGTACAGGCCGATTTTCAGTTCCGTTTGGTATAAACATTGGTGTTGAACCTTCAAGAGCAATGGCTGAAATTGCAAGAAGCCGAGGGATTACCGTATATGATACGAAAGCGGAGAATCTGCCATTTGATGACAATACATTTGATTTTGTGTTAATGGTAACAACAATCTGCTTTCTCGAAGATCCGGTGCAGGCATTGAGAGAGATAAGAAGAATTCTTCGTCCTTCGGGAAAGATAATCATCGGCATGCTCGACAAAGATAGCCCTCTTGGCAAGCTTTACGAAAATAAGAAGAATGGCAGCAAGTTTTTTAAGCATGCCGTTTTTCATTCGGTCGATGAGGTCCTGGAATGGCTCAAGACATTAGAATACAATCATATTCATGTTCTGCAAACAATTTATAATAAACCAGAAGGAATAACTGCTTTAGAGCCGATAAGAGAGGGACATGGAGAGGGATTTTTTGTCGTAATTTCTGCTCAAAAAGAAGAAACAATTTTAAGGAGGTAGTTCAGTTGGTAAGGGACATTATCACGAAATCGTTAGACGGAAAAATGCTCAGTGAAGAAGAGATTGCTTTATTATTTGAAGTTCCTATCTTTTCTGAAGAATCAGCAATGATTATCGCAGCATCTCGAAAAAAGAGTGAATCAGCAAGCAATGGGTTTGCAGAGGTTCATGCACAGGTGGGATTGAATATTGCCCCATGTCCTAAAAACTGTGCTTTCTGTTCTTTCGCAGCCAGAAATAAGGTTTTCACTGAAAAGATTGAGATTTCGGCCGATGAAGCTGTTCAAAAAGCACGGCAGTTCGAAACCGACGGAGCAAATGCTGTGTTTGTCATGAGCACAGCGGATTACCCGTTTGAAAAGTTTATCGATATTTCCCAAGAGATCAGAAAATCCCTTCATCCAGAAACAATCCTTGTTGCAAATGTCGGTGATTTCACAAAAGAACAGGCAAAAGAATTGAAAGATACCGGATTCTCGGGTATTTACCATGCTGTCCGATTAGGTGAAGAGAGAGATACGAACATTCAAGTTAAAACAAGGCTGGAAACATTTAGAAATGCAAGAGAAGTCGGTTTGTCATTAGGCACGTGTGTAGAACCGGTTGGGAATGAACACAGCGTTGAGGAATTAGTAGAAAAAACGATCATCACTCGTGATGCGAAACCTGTATACAGTGGTTCAGCAAGACGTATACCCATCCCGAATACCAAAATGGCGGAATACGGGATTGTCAGCGAAGCTAAAATGGCGCATATACTTGCTGTTGTGAGATTGGCTTTGGGATACGATATCCCAGGGAATTGTACTCATGAGCCTAATGTTATAGGCGCAGCAGCAGGTGCGAATCTCTTGTGGGCTGAGGCCGGATCTAACCCCCGTGATACAGAGACGGAAACGGAAGGCAAACGAGGTATGACAGTAAAAGATTGTATAAGAGTCCTGGAAGAAGCCGAATGGAAGGTGCTGCAAGGCCCGTCTAAATTTTATGGAGTATAGACTCTTTTCGCGACAATGAGCAACACATCATATGCGACTATAAAAGTGATACCGCTATAAATGCCTCTATTATCATAGTTCGGATATAAGCATAATGGAACAACGTGCTTATTTGCAGCACTGAATATACTGGATGGTGTTAAAGAGACTTGGAGATGGCTTTAAGTAGGTGTGTAATCCTTTTTGTCAAATATCCTGAAAAGGGAAGGGTAAAAACCCGTCTTTCAGCAGGACTTGGCAATGAAATTACCCAGAATCTTTATAAATGTTTCGTTTCCGATTTAATAGGAACTCTTGAAAAAAAGAGATATACGTTTAAGATAGCCTTTTATCCTCCCGGTTCAAACAAAAAAATAATCTCATGGCTTGGACCAGAACATTCTTATATAACCCAGGTGGGGAGGGATATAGGTGAGAGGATGGAAACCGCATTCAAAGAAACCTTCCTGGAAGGGTTCAATGAGGTATTAGTTATTGGAACTGACATCCCGGATATTACCCCTTCAGTGATTGATAAAGCCTTTGAGGCATTAAGAAACCATGATGCTGTCATCGGTCCCTGTTTTGATGGGGGTTATTATCTTATAGGTTTTAGAAAGAAGACGTTTCTGTCTGATACATTCAAAGGCATTCAGTGGAGTACTGAAGGGGTATTTAAGGATACAATGGGGGTATTTATGAAGAAGGGTTATAAAGTCTATGTTATGCCGAAATTGAGGGATATAGACAGGATTGAGGATTTATTTGCCTTTTACAAAGAAAGCAAGAAGACGAGATGTAAATATTCAAAAACCCTCTTTTATCTTTCCTCTATTGAGGACGTCTTGGGTTATGAAGACTAAATTATCAATAGTTGTTCCTGTGCTTCACGAAACTGAGGCTATAAACCCTTTTATTGAACACATCCGTAAAGTGGGTAAAGGGGAAGATTATGAGATTATCGTTGTGGATGGAAGCCCTAAAAGAAACACGATAGATGCAATAAAGGATCGGGATGTGATAAAGAAAACCTCTCCTAAGGGTCGCGCCAGACAGATGAATGCCGGGGCTGCCGCAGCAAGGGGGGAGATCCTGCTTTTCCTGCATGTCGATACGAAACTTCCCCTGAATGCTTTTAAAAAAATTAGAGATGTTCTGGAGAACAGCAGGTATGTGGGAGGTGCCTTTGACCTGGAACTGGATACTCAGAGATGGAGCCTAAGGTTCATTGCATGGACAGCACGTATTAGAGTCCGCTTTACAAAAATACCTTACGGTGATCAGGCAATCTTTTTAAGAAAGGATTACTTCAATGCCATCGGGTACTACAGGGATATCCCTCTCATGGAGGATGTGGAACTCATGGAGAGGATAAAGAGATTAGGAGGAAAGATTTGTATCATTAAAGACCCTGTGAGGTCTTCTTCACGGAAGTGGCTACAAGACGGAATTTTTTATACATCTTTCAGGAATCATATTATAAGAATACTTTATTCTCTCGGAGTCTCTCCGAACAAACTGGTGAAGCTATATTACAAGGACTATAATAGATAGATTAAAAATCCTGAGCATTTTCCCTACCATTCGAATGAGTTACGATGCCCTTACCTAAAATTCTATCTTATAAACCTATAATCCTCATACGAACCAACAGATAGTTTTAATCTCTGCTAAAATATATAATGTCATTGAATTGAGGAGGTGAAAAATGGATATCAAATTGACCAGTCTTTCCAGTTGCTCTGGCTGAGCTTCGAAATTCAGTCCTTTGGACCTGTTCCAGGTGCTGGGGCAGCTACCTATAATTACAGATAAGAATGTGCTGATTGATTCTTCTAATGCAGATGACGCAGGAGTATACCGCATTACAGAGGAAATTGGTGTAGTTTTATCAACTGATTTTTTTACTCCCATTGTTGACGATCCATACTGGTTTGGAGCAATCGCTGCAGCCAATTCACTTTCGGATGTATATGCAATGGGCGGGAAACCTTTAGTTGCGTTAAATATTGCCATGTTCCCGAATCAGACAGAATTTTTTCCTTACCTGAAGAAAATAATGCAGGGTGGCATAGATAAGATGACCGAAGCTGGGGTGTCCATTATTGGAGGACACACTATTAGAGATAAAGAGCCGAAATTCGGATTTGCAGTCCTTGGGATTATTCATCCGGATAAAATCCTTGATAACACAAAGGCAAAATCAGGGGATGCCCTGATACTCACCAAAAAGATCGGTACCGGAATCATTTCTACAGGGGTTAAGGGTGGATTATGTAATGATGCGGTAATTGAAGAGTTTACAAAATCCATGACAACATTAAACAAAAGAGCCAGTGAGATTATGCTGGAGGTCGGGGTAAGTACAGCGACTGACATAACAGGCTTTGGCCTCATAGGACATCTTTATGAAGTGCTCTCTGCGAGCAAATTGAGCGCACGGCTTTATCCAAACAGGATACCACTTTTTACAGATGCAGCAAGGCTTGCTGAAATGAAAAAAGTGCCCGGCGGTTCGATTGCCAACTATAAAAGTTTCGAGCCGTATGTAAAATGGCGAGACGGGGTATCGGATATTGAAAAATTTCTATTGAACGATGCACAGACATCAGGTGGCCTTCTTATTTTTGTTCCCGGAGACAAGAAGGATAAACTTGTCACTGCATTGCAGAAAGAAAATATTTTGGCTGCTCATATCGGTGATGTTATCAGCGAAGGCATAGAAGACAGCAAACGGATATTCATAGATTAATACATGCCACTCTTCTATGTATTCCTCATTTTTGCCGGCTCATTAGGCGGTTTTTTCTCAGGATTGTTAGGTATCGGAGGGGGCATTATTATGTTCCCGCTTTTACTTTATCTCCCCCCTATTCTGGGTTTTAATTCGATAGCAGTAAAAAGTATTACAGGTCTGACAATGATTCAGGGGTTTTTTGCATCCTTGTCTGCCATGTTTTTCTACAAAAAAGAAAGACTTGTCAATAAAACCCTCGCTCTCACCCTTGGTCCTTCCTTATTCTTTTCTTCATTTGTGGGATCAATATTTTCAAAGGCGGCATCGGATAAATCCTTACTATTCATTTTTGGCATACTGGCCTTTATCGCCTCAGTGCTGATGTTCATTCCGCGCAGTTACCTGAAAGATGATCTGACTGAAGACAAAGTTTCATTCCATAAGCCTACAGCAATCTTTACTGGCCTTATCATAGGCTTTTTACTCGGGATGGTCGGTCAGGGCGGCGCTTTCATAATTATTCCTATACTTTTATATGTCTTAAAAATCCCTCTGCGGGTAGCTCTTGGTAGTACACTTGCAATAGGGCTTTTTTCTGCAACTGCCGGATTAGCTGGAAAAATTGCAACCGGACAGGTACCTTTCTACATGGCTGGTACACTCCTCCTTGGCGCTATTCCTTCAGCAAGATTAGGCGGTATTGTCAGCAAAAAAACAAAGACTCAATTTCTGAGATGGCTACTGTCATTGATTATTTCAGCTACAGCAATAAAGGTGTGGTATGATATCTTTTAGCTAAAAATTGTGTCTTTCACAAAACAACAGATTATTTATTTAAAATTCTTGCTGCGTCTTTTGCAAAATAGGTGAGGATCAAATCAGCGCCGGCACGCTTTATCGCGGTGAGTATCTCCATCATAGCACGCTCCTCGTCGATCCAGCCGAGTTTTCCCGCGGCCTTTACCAGGGAATATTCACCGCTAACGTTATAAGCGGCAACGGGAACATCAAAGGAATCCCGCACATCTGAGATTATGTCAAGGTAGGCAAGAGCCGGCTTAACCATAACGATATCCGCGCCTTCCTCGATATCAAGGGCGACCTCCTTTAATGCTTCCCTCCTGTTTGCAGGGTCCATCTGGTACGAACGTCTATCGCCGAATTGAGGGGTGGATTCCGCCGCCTCTCTGAAAGGCCCGTAAAATGCCGATGCGTATTTTACCGCATAGGACATGATGGCTATTTCATCGAATCCCTCTTCGTCAAGTGCAAGCCTGATTGCCTCAACCCTTCCGTCCATCATATCTGATGGTGCTACCATGTCTGCTCCTGCCTTTGCATGAGAAACAGCCTCTTTTGACAATAGTTCAAGGGTCGGGTCGTTTTGAACCTTACCATTTTTTACTAATCCGCAGTGGCCATGGCTTGTGTACTCGCACATACAGACATCTGTAATAACAACCAGTTCAGGGACTTTATTTTTAATTGCCTTGATCGCCTTTTGAACAACACCATGCTCAGCATAAGCACCTGAGCCGATCTCGTCTTTATGTTCTGGAATCCCAAAAAGCATTACAGAAGGGATACCGAGGGAATAAACTTCTTTGGCATGCCTGACAATAATGTCAACGGATTCCTGAAAACATCCCGGCATTGAGGAAATCTCTTTTTTTACACCTTTGCCAAAGGTGACAAAAAGGGGATAGATAAAATTATCAGGAGAAAGCGAGGTTTCCCTCAGCATTCTCCTGATAGTCTCGGTTTTTCTTAACCTTCTTGGTCTGTGTATCGGAAACATTCAGTTATAGTGAATCCTTTATCCGCAGGAGTCGCAACCTGAACTGCCAGTACCGCAGGATGAACCGCCGGTACTACAGGATGAAACACCTCCGCTAAAGATAAAGCCTTCTCCTTCATTACCAGCGTAATAGTCAAGCTGCATTCCTGACAGTGTTTCTGATATCTGTTTATCCATAAAAACCTTCAACCCATTTTTCTCAACAACCTCATCATTCGGCATTTGATCTTCTTGTAGATTGAGGCCATAAGAGGGGCCACAGCAGCCTTGCCCCGCAACGTATATTTTAATCCCCCACTTGTCCTTACCTTCAATTGACAGTATAGCCTTTGCCTTCTCGGCAGCCTTCTCCGTAATTGTCATTCCTTCATACCTCCAAATGTTTAATAATTTAGAATAAATAATTATTCCCTAAAAAGCAAACTTTAGCTTTTTCAGTATAGGCAGCTTTGATTATATAAGCTCCTTAAATTCTATAAGGTCGAAAAACCTGTAAAGGGTTGACATTGCCTTACTCGCTGTGGGGACACCTGCTTCTTCAAGGGCAGCTATTGGGTTAAGTCCTCCGACAATGATCATCCCTGCCTTATCCATAGCAACAGGCATCTCAAGCAAGGGCTGGTTTGGATTACCAATAAGCAGAATGCCTCCGATGCCTTTTCCCTTCATCATCCCACTTAATTCTTCCGCCTTTTTAATACTTACAACAGGTATTTCCCTGAAACTTGCGAGGATTTTCCCATTATGGCTTTTTGTTGCACCAATGACATCAGTCATCCTGCTTTTTATGAATGTTTCAAGCGGGTCAAGGGAAGAGCCTTCATAGCTTATAAGTGCGGTAAATCGTGACGGCACAGAGTTTTCTACCTGTAATACTCCACCAAACTTCGATGTGACAGGAATCCCTGCCTTAAGGAATATTCCGTTTATTGTTACACTGCAGACAGTACCAAATCCTACCTGCCCCTTAGGCACAATGATGTCGCCAATCTTCTCACCGCCTCGACGCATTACAACCTTATCAGACATAATATATTGCGACAAGAACACAGGCTTCATTATCCGCAGTGCTTCTTTAAGGTTCTTTTCAGGAAAATAGGAGACATTAAGGATTATGTTACCCTCTTTTTTCTCAAGGTCAAGATTTGTAAGATAAGAAAGTGTCTCTATTTTACTTATTACAAAGCCTACCTTTTCGGATACAAGGGACTGGGAGAGTTCTTCTTTACCCTTTTGCATAATCATCCTCCCTTCCTTGCCAAATACCTTTGTAAAACCCCTCTCATCAAGTATTCTGAGGTGATACCTCACAGTCCTTTCCGTAAGCTCTATCCCGTGTAATTTTAACTGCCTTGATATCTCACGTGAGCCGAGTATCTTATCGGGCTGTTTGTCAAGAACCTTTAATATTGCAAGTATTGTCTTATTCATCATGTTGAGACTCTTTTTGTGGCACAATTCTCACAGCGCATATCTTTGTCTCCGGTGTCTTGGATATTGGGTCAAGAACAGGGTTAATAAGCTGATTAATCTTTTCTTCTAACAGATCCATAGTTATTAAACCAGTTGGAGTAGCACCTGTCAACCTTGCCTCACCACTTATTTCACCCCAGCGGGAAATTACTCTGGCCATTTCTCCATCCTTGATTTCAAAATCCGCTGCATCCTTGGGATTAATATTTATAAATTCTTTAGTTCTTAAGATATTGAGCCCTTCTACTTTTTTGGATAAAAATCCCTCTGAGTAAAGATCTCTTTCTGTGGTTAAGATCAATGGATATTCAATATCAGAAACCTCTGCTGAAGGTTTGTACTGGAGCGGCGTAAATTTGAACTTGTCTTTTTGAGAAGGGAAACCAGAAGTAAGAGATGAAATTTCGGACATAATCTCTTCAGGGCTGTTGAAATTGAACCCACTACTCTCTAACTTCCTTGCTAACTCACAAAGTATCTGCCAGTCAGGCTGTGAATTGCCAATAGGATCTATTGCCTTATGAATTCCCTGAATCCGTCTCTCTATATTTGTAAAAGTTCCGTCTTTCTCGGCAAAGCTTGTCGCCGGAAGGATGACATGAGCAAATTTAGCTGTCTCATTGTGAAACATATCCTGAAAGACAATAAATTTTGCTTTCTTCAATGCATCTTTAACCTTTTTAGATGGCGCAACACTTGAGAATAGATCAGACCCGATTATATATAGTGCCTTAATCCTCTCCTCAAGAGTAGCATCCAATATTTCTGTAAGGGTTAAGCCTGGCTTAGTATTGAGACCCTTTCCCCATGAAGTCTCAAATTTCTTTCTGATTTCAGGATCAGCCACAGGCTGATAACCTGGATAAAAATCAGGAAGACAACCCATGTCACAAGTACCAAGGGCATTATTCTGGCCCCATAAAGGAATAAGACCTGAAGAATGTTTAATATTCCCTGTAAGAATAGACAGATTTATGAGGCTAAGTACATTATTTGTTCCCTGAGAATATTGAGTAATCCCCGTATCCCATAGTACTGCTGACGGTTTGCCCTTTGCAAATATCCTTGCTGCTTCTTCAACCACATCCCTTGAGACACCAGTGATTCTCTCAACCCTTCCTAAGGAAAAATCTTCCAGGGACTCTTTGAAATCATCAAATTTATCAACATGTCTTTCGATAAATGAATTATCATGCGCTTCCTCATCAACAACAACTTTGCATATACCCATAATCAATGCCAAATCCGTGCCTGGATAAGGTTTTAACCATATTTCAGCGAAACGGCAGATATCAATCTCTGTGGGGTTGATGACAATGAGTCTTGCACCATTCTCCACTGCTTTCTTCACCCTCAAACCTAACACAGGATGTGAGTGTGTAATATTCGCTCCTGCAATCAGGATACAGGAGGCTTTCTCAATTTCATCCTTAAAATCCCCCTTATCCCCCTCGGGATCGAGTCGTACCGACCTTTGCCAAAGGAAGGAATTAATTGAATGTAGAGCAGCTATCGAAGGGCCATGGCAGAGTCGTACAGAAGTATCGATATTATTACTGCCCATTACAACTTTCGCAAATTTTTGTGCAATATAATTTTCTTCATTTGTGCATTTAGTGGAAGCAATAAGGGCGAATTCTTCTCCTTTATATTTCTTTAGTTTCTTAGCAACTGTTGTCAGCGCCTCATCCCAGGTAGCTTCTTTAAAGAGGGATGAGGGATGAGGGACGAGGGACGAAGTTCCTCTTAAGGCTGAAGGCTGAACGCTGAGTGCTGTGCGCTCTTTCGGCGTCATTTTAATAAGTGGATTTTTTAACCTATCAGGTGAGTGAACAAAGCCCATCCCGAAACGTCCTTTAACGCAGAGATTGCCGTTATTTACCGGATTCCCGCTGTCCCCGCGCACACTGACGAGTTCATTATCTTTAGTCCCGAGAAATATCCCGCATCCTACACCACAATAAGGACAGATTGTCTTAACTTCTGTCGTGGGGCGGCGTAAACTTTTGGACACTAATGCACCGACAGGACATCTGATTACACACTCTCCACAGGACTCACATCTTGATTCGGCTATTGGCTTATCACCAAACGCGGCAATCTTGGTATTATTACCTCTCCCTGCAAAATCAATGGCGCTAACCTTTTGTATCTCCTGACACGTACGTACGCATATCCCGCAGAGGACACACTTGTTATGATCTCTCTCGAAAAAGGGATTTGAGAGGTCTTTAGGCAGTTCTTCTTGTGGCAATCTCAGACGTTCAATGCTCTTCTTGTCTATTTTCATGTACGCTCTGATTCTCTGTAATTCGCACTGCCCCTTTTTAGCACAATTTTTACAATCCATATGGTGATTGGCAATGATCATCTCAATAACAGGGCGTCTTGCAATGTCTACACCCGGGCTCTTTGTTTTTATTACCATCCCTTCTTTGATAAGCGTCCGGCAGGATGTTACAAGCTTACCATTATCCATCTCAACAAGGCAGAGTCTGCAACTTCCGGCAGGCCTTAAGTCAGGATGGTAACAAAGATGTGGTATATAAATCTTATTTGATAATGCCGTTTCTAAGATGGTAGCGCCTTTTTGCGCTAAAATATCCTGACCGTCAATGTTTACAGAAATCTGTTCCATTAACTTATCTCCTTTCCCCCTATACATACACCTGCCGGGCATCGTTTTTCATGGATATGTGCTTCGTACTCATCCCTGAAATAACGGAGGGTTGTGAGCACAGGATTAGGGGCGGTCTTGCCGAGACCACATATTGAACTCCGCTTTATCGCCTCACTCAACTCTAAAAGCAAGTCAATATCCCCTGGTCTCCCATTCCCTTTTGTTATATCATCTAAGATCTTGAACATCTGAACCGTTCCGAGCCTGCAAGGAATACACTGACCGCATGACTCCCTCTGTGTAAAGTCGAGAAAGTATCGGGCTACATCAACCATACAGGTATCCTCGTCCATAACAACCATACCCCCTGAACCCATAATAGAGCCGGCTTTAGTAAGAGAGTCAAAATCTACAGGCATATCTATCATATTTGCCGGAAGGCATCCGCCGGAAGGCCCTCCTGTCTGAACCGCTTTCAGGGCTTTACCTCCAGGTATTCCGCCTCCAATATCAAAGATGATTTTTCGAAGTGTAGCACCCATGGGTACCTCTATAAGGCCGCAATTTACAACCTTTCCTGTCAGTGAAAATACTGCAGTACCTTTACTTTTTTCAGTACCCCTTTTAGAAAACCATTCTGATCCATTGGATATTATTAAAGGAATATTGGCAAAGGTCTTAACATTATTGAGGAGTGTTGGTTTGTTCCATAACCCTTCCTCGGTAGTCCGGGGCCGGGGCATTGCCTTTGGCATTCCCCTCTTCCCTTCGATGGAGCGTACCAGTGCAGTGGATTCGCCACAGACAAAAGCACCTGCACCCTGAAAGATCTCTATATCAAAACTGAAATCGCTATCCAGGATATTGTCTCCCAATAACCCCTCTTGCCTTGCCTGCTCAATAGCAATCTTTAGGCGACTAACTGCCAAAGGATATTCTGCCCTCACATAGATAAAGCCCTTTCCTGCTCCGATGGCATAGGCTGCAATGATCATCCCTTCTATAACCGAATGCGGATTTCCCTCCATGACAGACCGGTCCTGGAATGCTCCAGGGTCTCCCTCATCAGCATTACATATTACGTACTTTCCGTCACCTTGCGCCTTTCGGCAGGCTTCCCATTTACGTCCTGTCGGAAATCCTGCGCCACCGAGCCCCCTGAGCCCTGAACTCTTCACCGCAGAGATAACTCCCTCAGGAGTCATCTCAAAAATTGCTTTGCGTAGCGCCTTATAACCACCAACAGCAAGATATTCATTTATATCCTCAGGGTCTATATTTCCACAATGTTTTAATATTGTTCTCTCCTGCTTATTATAGAAGGGAATATCACGATAGTGGGGTATGGGTTTATCAGTAGCAGGGTCTTTGTATAAAAGACGGACCAGAGGTTTTCCTTTAGGTAAAATTGATTGGATAATATCGGACACATCATCTGTTTTAACCTTCGTGTAGAAAATACCCTCTCGCTGCGAGTCGATTCCGACAGGCTCGATAACAATAAGGGGGCCCTGCTGACAAAAGCCATGACATCCTGTGCGTTTAACATGGATGTGATCAAAAGCTGAATCTTCTATTTCATTTTTTAAGGAATAAAAAACCTTTTCCGACCCTCCTGAGACGCAGCCAGTCCCTTGGCATACATGAACCGTATATTGCTTATCCGACATCCTGTCCTCCGTCATCTTTTGAAAGTAAAACTTCTTTCGCTCTCTCCGGGGTCATCTCACCCGAAACATCCTTGTTGATTCGTATACAGGGTGCAAGGGCACAACATCCAATACAGGCAACTGTTTCGAGGGTATATTCCATATCATCCGAGGTTTCTCCTTCCTTTAAGCCAATCGTTTTCTCTACCGTATTGAGAATTTGAGGTGCACCTCGAATATGGCAGGCAGTTCCTCTGCATACTGCAACACGTTTTCTTCCTAAAGGCAATAGCCTGAATTGTGCATAGAAAGAGGCAACAGAATAAACATGACTTTCGGGAACTCCGATGAACTTAGCAATATCAAGCATTATCTTTTCTGGCAGATAACCAAGATTATCCTGAACCTCCTGCAGGATTGGAACCAGCTCACCCCTGTCACCACGATAGGATCCCAATATCTCTTCTAAAAGTTCTTCTTCCATTATCGTTACCTCTAAATAAAGACTGTGTATAAACTAACATTTACTATCCGTCATTCCGGCGGTTCTTAAGCCGGAATCCAGTGTTTTTAAAGAGCTTCTGGATTCCTGCCTCCGCAGGAATGACGGCATAACTGACCACATGCACCGACACTGAATATTCCCCTTCAGTCCCACCTTAGTAAGGGGGAATTTAGAGGGGTGTTTTTTTACTTTTTCCCGAAATCCTCACGCATCCATACCCTTTTTCTTCTAAGGTTTTTATCAAAGCTCAAAATAGAACACATTGCACGACAGATTCCGCATCTATTGCACTTATCCGTATCTGCATAAACATTATTATCCTTCTCCGAGATGCTTATTGCTCCGGCCGGACAGCTCGTCTCACAAAAAGGTGATGCACAGAATTTATAGCAAATTAAATTAAGCATTTTCTTCCTCCTTATCCTAAGATATTTTCAACTTCTTTCATATCTACATCCATGAGATACGGAATGCCAGAGATATCGGCTGCTTCACGGGTAAGTGACATTAAATCGTCCCTGTCTATGTAATTAAGGGCAAATTTACGGGTACCTGCCATTAATTGCCTTAACCCTACAGCAAGCCTGTCATAATAGGTACAGATACCTATAGCTGCCGGAGGTATTTTCTTGAAGTCTTTTCCGTATTTTTCCTTAAGCTGTGCAGCGCCGTTGAAGGTGCGGAGAAGCGCTTCTTCATATTCCTTGCCTTTTCCGAAAGCCTCTTCTATCAGTTTCCCCTGTGTCTTACCGACCATGCCTGCTGTCAGGGTTGAACGTCCCATACATATCGCCTTAACAAAAGGCGCTCCCAATGCTATTGCCTTGAAAATCTGATCTTCAAGAGCAATGCCACCTGCCATGGCAACAGTTGGGACAAATTCACCTTTTTCCTTCAGTCTTTTAAGATATTTGTAGAGTAAGCATTCAAGATAGACAGTTGGTATTCCCCATTCATTCATCATACGCCACGGGCTCATGCCTGTTCCTCCGCCGGCGCCGTCAACTGTCAGGAGGTCTATCTTCGCCATTGATGTGTACTTCACTGCGCGCGCCAGATCCACCGGCCTGTATGCGCCTGTTTTAAGGGTTACATATTTTGCGCCAATCTTTCTCACCCTCTCGACTTCTTTCATGAAGGATTCTTCATCCACCATACCAAGACGAGAATGCCTTTCGAATTCCGTAATGCCACCGAGTTTATGCGCCTCCTGTACCCCTTTATTGTCGGGGTCAGGAAGGACAATATACCCTCTCTGTTTAAGCTGCAATGCCCTGTCAAGGGTCGGCAGCTTTACCTCGCCCCCGATACACTTTGCTCCCTGCCCCCACTTCAACTCAATCCCTTCAACACCAAGCTTCTCAACAGCATATTCGGCAACACCGAGGCGGGTATCCTCGACATTCAACTGAACAAGCATTGTCCCGTAGCCGTCATACCAGTCTTTGTATGTCTTGACCCTTCTTGCGAGCTCCGGTGAATTCACGATTTTGCCATTCTTAATTTCAGCCTTCGGGTCCATTCCACAGACATTCTCACCACAAACAAGGATTGACCCGCTTATGGCTGCGCCGATGGCTGTGCCTTCCCAGTTCACCCTCGCTATTTCGGTTGAACCAAGGGCACCAGTGAAGAACGGAACTCTCATGGGAATTTTTGTTCCTTGACCAGTTATCTCTGTCTCAACACTAACTGAAGGGAATGTTGCCTTGTCAGGGTCAGCCTCACAACCTACAGCACCAACACATGTCCCATGAATATTGAAATGCGAAAAATCTACTGGATAATCCTTTTCTGATCCTGAAATAACCTTTCCGAAAGGTTGAGGGTATATAACCTCCCTTCCCCGCAGGGCAGATCTTCCAACCTCGCAGTATCCCGGACAGCCATCAACACAGTTGACGCACAATCCGGACATGGGTGAAGGCGCTACTCTCGTCGTTGTAACAGTTGCAGCACTTGAATTCGGCTTACTAAGACTCATCTTCTCCTCCTTTTAGTTAAGTATTTCTTACCTTTTTGATACTTTATTAAGTATTTCTAATGTCAGTTGGCAAAAAAAACTCTTTCGGAATTTCTCAGCTAATTTTTGTAATGCACAATAATCTTTTTATGAGCATAATAAAAGCAGCTCCGCCTTATCACCTCCTTCATTTTCCCATAAAGACGGGACTTCCTCTTTAAGGTAGATAGAATCACCTGACCTGAGTGTTTCCACCCTATTGTTTATAACAACAGAGATATTGCCCTTTAAAACATATATTAACTTCTTACCTCCAGCAGGAATAAAATGTTTTTCTATTCTGGTATAAGGTTCTAACACAACGACAGTGCCGGACATATTGCCATTTTTAACAATCCTGAAAATTTTCATACCATTTTCATTTAATAAGAGATTGGAGAAAATTTTCTCTTTTTTTACCAGCCACTGAACATCGTCAGACTTTTTTTCATCTAATATTTTTGCAAGACTAACTCCAAGTGCATTACAGATCTGCATGAATGAGTTAAGTGAAGGGCTTATCTGATTATTTTCCAATTGGGAGATAAAACTCGGTGTAAGATCAACCCTGTCAGCAAGCTCCTTCTGGCTCATACCGATCTTTGTCCTTAGTTCCTTTATCCTCGTCCCTATGTCAAAGGATGGCTCTTTTCTTACCGGTGTAATTGATATCCTTTTGCCGTCAATCTCATATGGATGCGGCTTGAACGCTTCCCTGCTGTGACGACCTTCAAGCTTCAATGCCTTGATGTAAAGCTTATCTTTTCTCTTATATAAGTCTAAGACTACCTGTGTTATGTGCCGCAGGTTCGCCTTGAAAGCCGGGCTGTGTGCCTCTTTTTCTAATATCCAGTATGCAACAGTGCCAAGGTCGTAAAGGCGCGGACATATATATGTAAAGAATTTATATGTGTTGTTTTCATCTCCCCAGAGGTCCTGCATACCGGTAAGACTGTCAAAAACATATCTTGTACCTGATGGCAGGTTGTCCTCTATTGAATTAAGGACAGTTGTAAAACTGCCTATATCGCCGGGGTTTTCAACTTTAATGACGTTCGTATCAGTGTGATTTTCATAGAATTTAATAAATGCCCTGTCATTTTTTCCCTTCCCTGATGTAAAACAGTCAAGTAATTTGAAGTTTCCTGTAGAAGGCATTTCACCTATCTGCTGGACGATGCTGTGGGGGGACTTATTAAAGCTTACATAGATGACATTCTGATTTTCAGCAACGGATTGATTTATAAAATTCTGAATGAATATTTCAGATGAAGTGCCTGCCTCAACCTCCCAGACCACGTTGTCACCTACATAGAGGGAATCTATAAGGTGGTCAAGATCATTAATGCCTGATAATATTTTACCCATTTTTGGTAGGCAAACGGTTACCTAATGACTTTTACTTTAAAGAAACTGGAAAATTTTTGTCAAGAAGGTTGTTTCATTAATATAAAGACCTTTTTAATGTCTTTAAAGCGATGGGCTACCCACAGAAGCAAAATCACGTTTAAGATAGTAATGGACTATCGATAACTTCCTTTTATTCACAAATTTAAAAACTGTTACAATTGTGAAGATTTAACTGGTAATCGATAAATAACACTGAAAGAAATAAACCAAAATATTGTTATAATGGTTCATCGATGATTCCGTTATTCAAACACTACCCTCAATTAAAAGATAAGCTCCCTTATATATCTTTGGGTGAATTCCCAACGCCGGTAGAAAAGCTTGAGCAATTGGGGAAGGATATAGGTATAAATCATCTTTTTATAAAACGTGACGATTTGAGCGGTAAGGTCTATGGAGGAAATAAAATACGAAAGTTAGAATTCCTCCTGGGTTATGCTTTGCACACCAGGGTAAAAGAAGTTTTGACTTTTGGCTTTGCAGGATCCAATCATGCACTGGCTACGGCAATTTATGCACAACAGGTTGGACTAAAGAGCATATCTATGTTAATGCCCCAGCCTAATGCTAAATATGTACGCCGTAATCTCCTAATGAGTCATTGTTGCGGAACAGAACTTCACCAGCACCGCAATGTGTCACTCCTAACCGTAGGAACCATATTTCAGCTTCTGCGGCATAAGCTGAAATATGGTTGTTTTCCCCTGATTGTCGCTGCTGGTGGCTCTTCGCCTCTTGGTGTAACTGGTTTTGTCAATGCAGCATTTGAACTAAAAGAGCAGATTATGGAAGGGAAAATACCTGAGCCTGACCTTATTTATGTTGCATTGGGCACTGTGGGAACAACTGTTGGACTGATACTCGGACTCAAGGCTTTAAACATCAAAAGTCGGGTAATCTCTGTGCGGGTAGTGGATAAGAAATTTGCTAATGCAAGAAAAATGGTCAAACTCTTTCATAAGACTAACTCTCTCCTTTATTCTATCGATTCTTCCTTCCCAAGGCTTGAATTTTCTGAGAAGGATATAGATATCAGACACGACTTTTTTGGACAACAGTATGCTCTTTTCACTAAAGAAGGAATGAAAGCCGTTACTTTTATGAAGAATCGTGCAGGGATTAAATTGGATGGGACTTATACGGGGAAGACCTTTGCTTCCCTTATCGATGATGCAGAAAAACAAGATCTAAAAAAGAAAGTTGTCCTATTCTGGAACACTTACAACTCAAAAGATTTCTCAGACATCCTAACCACTGTTGATTATCACCAGTTACCCCGGTACTTTCATCGTTATTTTGAAAATGAAGTGCAGCCTCTGGATAGAAATTCTTGAAAAAAGATAATTCAAAATATTGCCGAATCCTTCCTGAAAGTGTGATTTCAGAATTATTCCCTGCAATAAAGTAATTCAACCAGAAACCGATAAAATAAGTTACCACTTTGTCTTAATTCAATTTCAGAGATCCTGGTCTATTTGACGTACCTACCTTAATTAGTAGTATCTTTTTATGTATCACAGGCGGACAATTAGTCAATATGGCCCGTAAGATTAGTGATAGAACTCGTCAACTAACTAAAAGATGTCCATATTCTTTTAGATGTTTAGGCGATGAGGCAATAGATATGTGCACGATTGAGGAATGTATCGGGTGGAGCGGTTGTTTTCTTAAGACTGTGAAATTTCATGAGTGCACTTATCTGATGTCGTTTGGATATTCAAAAAATATTTGTAACTGCCCCACAAGGATTGAACTTTACAAAAACTACGGCATATGAATCCCTAAGTATTATTTACGGCTTTCTCCCAGTAATCATTCATCTTCAGACTCCTCTCAGATTGAAGCTTCGTAGGTGTTATGCGCACCCTATGAAAATCGTCTGTTGTTAGGACTTTGATGAAGCAATCGATAAAATTTGAGAACCTTTTAAACTGCGAAATAGAAGGTGCTATACGTAACAAATGTAATTGATTCTTAGGGCCGCTTGGGGTCATGATCAACCTACTTTTTCAAATAGAAAGAGGAGGAACAATGATCCAGGCAAGGCCGATTATCAGCAGTCCACACAGCAGTAAGATCGAAGTAGCAAAGTATCTGACGGTAGCAGACTCTCCCATTGATCGCATTCTTCAGAAGATCTCTAAGATGGAACTGCCCGACAGAGAGCACTTCGAGAGCTA
>JBGQLV010000044.1:0-24542 GCA_041500225.1 Thermodesulfovibrionia bacterium
AATCACTTTTCTAAAGGATTGACATTTTCCAAAGAATTGACAAGCGAAAAAGGCTGATTATATTTAATACCTTTTTTCTAAAAAAGGTTAGAGGAAAGGTTATGGAAAAGGGGGTGAAGAGAAGGACGGGAAATTTTATTTAGTGTGGCGGTGTTATATAAAAAACTTAACAGAAGGAGGTAATAGATGGGAGCCCCAGGACAAGAACATTTGTGGGATAAGGAAGTAAAAGGCCACAGAACGTACAATGACATAAGGATTTTTACAGATGAGCAGCTCAAAAACTATACAGATGAGGAGCTGAAGAATTTTAAGCCCAAACATGCCACTCCCTTGTTGGATGAGTTGGAAAAAGGCCCTTGGCCCAGTTTTATAAGTGATATAAAGAGAGAAGCCTTGCATAGACAAAAAGTGGGTCAGGACAATCTGCAGATACCTGCAGAGATTTGCGACGACTTGTTGGGAATAGTAGAGCTTTCATATGTAGAAGGTGAGACTCACTGGAAACACGGCGGTATCGTCGGCGTATTAGGGTATGGCGGCGGAGTAGTCGGCCGTTACAACGACCAGCAGGAGAAGTTCCCTAATATTGCGCATTTCCATACATATCGAGTTAATCAGCCCGGCGCAAAATTTTATTCAACCGACTGGCTGAGAGGCTTTTGTGATATCTGCGAATACCGTGGAAGCGGATTGACGAATCTGCACGGTTCTACAGGCGACCTCGTCATACTGGGTACATTCTCAGATCAGTTAGAGCCTATATTCTTCGATCTGACACATGACCTCGGTGTCGACATCGGCGGTTCAGGTGGAAACCTCCGTACACCGTCAGATTGCATTGGAAAAGCCCGGTGTGAGTTCGCCTGCTATGATACAATGGATATGTGTTATGAGATGACCATGACCTTCCAGGACGAATTGCACAGACCTGCATTCCCGTATAAATTTAAATTTAAATTTGATGGATGTCCTAATTGCTGTGTGGCATCAATTGCCCGGTCGGATATGGCTTATATCGGTACATGGAAGGATGACATACGGATTAATCAGGAGGCAGTAAAGGCATATGTCGGCAATGAAATCCCCAGGAACGGAGGGGCAGTACAATCAGATTGGGGACCTTTCAATATTAAGGAAGAGATAATCGACCTCTGTCCTACAAAATGTATGCAATGGGACGGGAAGAAACTCTCTATTAATAATGCTGAATGTACACGCTGCATGCATTGTATAGCTGCGATGCCTGAGGCATTACGAGTCGGTGCTGACCAGGGACTGAGTATCTCCTTTGGCGCAAAGGCCCCGATCCTTGAAGGAGCTCAGCTGGCGACATTGATTATTCCCTTCATGTATGCAAACAAGCCTTATGACAGCCAAAAAGACCTTGTCAGAAAGGTATTTGACTGGTGGATAGAAGAAGGCAAGAACCGTGAGCGCATTGGTGAAACTATTCAGCGTGTAAGCTTGAAGACATTCATCGAAGTCCTTGGCATTCCGCCTATGCCGCAAATGGTTAAAGAGCCCCGTTCCAATCCTTATGTCTTCTTCAAGGAGTCAGAGGTGCCCGGCGGATGGACCAGGGACATTAACGAATACAGAAAGAAACATCCAAGATAGAATATATAAAAAGGAGGTTACATTATGTCGAAAGGCAAACTTGGCTATTTTGATCCTAAGAAACCACAAGAAAACAGGATTACCGATATCGGACCTAATCGTTTTGAACAAATGATGCCGCCTATCCTTAGGAAGAACTACGGAAAATGGCTGTCTCACAGAATACTGGAGCCCGGACTTTTGATGCATGTCTCTGAAACAGGAGACAAGGTATATACCGTAAGGGCCGGAGCGCCGAGGTTATTGTCAGTAGAGTATATCCGTGAAGTATGTGATATCGCAGATAAATTTTGCAAAGGCTATGTTAGATGGACAACGAGAAATAACATAGAGTTTATATCGGATAACGAGAAAACAGCACGTGATCTAAAGAAAGAATTAGACAGCAGAAAATATCATGCAGGCTCGTATAAATTTCCCACCGGCGGTACAGGATTCGGCATTACAAACATCGTGCATACACAGGGCTGGGTACACTGCCACACACCTGCAACGGATGCCTCTGGTTCGGTGAAATCTACTGCTGATGTGTTATTTGACCATTTTAAAAACATGAAATTACCTGCTAAATTAAGAGTAGCAATGGCCTGCTGTCTGAATATGTGCGGCGCTGTGCACTGTTCCGATATCGCTCTTCTTGGCTACCATCGCAAACCACCTACAATCGATCATGAGGTTCTTGGTAAGGTCTGCGAAATTCCGCTTGTTGTTGCAGCCTGCCCGCTGTATGCCATTAAACCGATTACTACACCGGAAGGTAAAAAGAGCGTTTCAGTCAACAACGAAAAGTGTATGTACTGCGGAAACTGCTATACCATGTGTATGGCATTGCCTTTAGCGGATGCTGAAGGCGACGGTATAGCCATATTGGTTGGCGGAAAGATTTCCAACCGTTTAAGCGTACCAAAGTTCTCCAAGGTTATTATTCCATGGCTGCCGAATACTAGGCCGCGCTGGCCCGAAGTGACCAGTGTAGTTAAAAAGATCGTGGATGTTTATGCAAGCAATGCGAATAAGTATGAAAGGCTCGGCGACTGGGCGGCACGTATTGGCTGGGAGAAATTCTTTGAGAAAACAGGCATACCTTTCACGGAAAAGAGTTTGGATGATTATCGCCTGGCTGTTGATACTTTCAGGACAACCACGCAATTTAAGTTCACTGACCACGCATGGGCGGTATCCAAGGCCGTTGGCGGTATATAATAATTAGGAGAGGAGTGAAGAAATATGGGTAAGGAAGAAATTAGGCAGGCAATCATTGATTATGCCACAAAGAGTCCCAAGAGCAAGTTCTATTTCAAAGATATGATGATTGGTGTAAAAAAAACCATACCTGATGCAAGTACATCCGACATAAAAAGCGCAGCATCTGAACTGGTAAGAGAAGAAGTTATGGAGCTATTATCAACCGGAAGCTCCACAATGTACGGGCTGAAAGGGAGAGGCATATCTGTTGAAAAATCAGGAGATAGTGGCGGCGGAGAATAGCGATAGCAAAATAAAGGGTATATTTCCTGAAAAATAAAGTTAAGGGTGGCTATCTTATTAGCCACCCTTAAAGTTTAGTTCTTATCCAAATCTGCCAATAGAGACTGGCATGTCTGCCTGAGGCGGATCAAAATGACAATTATTAAGCATCTGTCATTATTCACGTCATGCTGAATTTATTTCAGCATCTCGTTGGAAATCAAATGTTTTTGTTGCCTGTTGGTAATTCTGGAAGAATATATCTACCTTTACACCTTACTGCATATACGTGTTAAAATAAAAAAATGAAAGATCCAAAAGACATTGAAAAATTTATTTATGATCAAAAGCTGGTTCTGAAAGAACAACCGGAATGCGCTTCCGCCCTTTATAATTTAGGGGTTGCCTTTATGCAGCAAGGTAAATTTGATCAGGCAATCGAGGCATTTGAAGATTCGATCGAGTCCGGAGTGCGCATGTTTGAAGCCTTTGTTGACCTTGGGTATATCTATTTCAAGGAAGGAGATCTTGAAAAGGTAGTAAAGGCTAATTTACGCGCAATCGAGATAGAGCCACGATATGCAAGGGGCTATGCAAATCTTGGGTTTGCCTACCTTCAAATGGGGAAAACCGATGAGGCTATTGAGGCTCTGGACAAGGCGCTGGAACTGAATCCGGAGATTGTTCAGGCAATGTGCAATCTCGCCAATGCTTACCTTCAGAAGGGAGATGTGGGAAAAAGCATCGAGGTGAACAAAAAGATGCTCGAATTAGCCCCGGATTTTTCACTAGGGTGCAATAATCTGGCAAATGCCTATTATATGAAGGGTGAATATGATGAGGCCATTAAATACTGCGATAAGGCATTGGAATTAGGATTCGAAGTACACCCTGAGTTTCTGAAACTGCTTGAACCTCACCGGAATAAAGACAGATCCAAATGATAGACGATCTTTTTGGAAAATATCTTCAGGAAGTCAGAAAGGCCGATTATCTCTTTAAAACAATCCAGGGAAAATATCCCTCAAGTGTCCGTTGCAGGATTCATTGCTGTGACTGCTGCCATGCTGTTTTCGGGGTCTTCCCGATAGAAGCAGCACATATTCATCATCACTTTAATCGTCTGGATAGAAAGATAAGAAGAGATGTCCTTAGAAGGGCGGAAAAGGCAGAGGCTGAGATACTGAAGGCGAAGGATACCCTGAAAGTCTTTGAGGACAAACCTCAAATGAAAGTGTATGGTTTGGGAAAACAGAGGGTACGATGTCCTTTTCTCTCTGAAAAAGAAGAATGCGTTCTTTATGAGAACCGTCCGATTATCTGCCGTATATACGGAATACCTTTCAGCCTGAAAGATGGAAAAAAGGAGAAAGCTTATGCCTGTGGTCTGTCCGGTTTCCATGAGAATGTTGCCTATCCGACGGTGAAACTTGACAAGATTTATCAGGGACTCTGTAATCTATCAAAGGAACTTTTCACAGAAGCAGGTTATATCCAGCCGGAAAAAAAGGCGAATCTCATGTTGTCGCTTTCGAGAGTATTAAGAATGTCTTTCGAAGCTATTGTAAAGGGAGATTTTGGAGAACAGTAAATAATTTCTCTGCATGTCCGTCCAAATTTGCTATTACAACGGGAAAGTCTCCTGTCCCTGAAAAAAGATCGATCAGAGGTTGAGAGGAAACTATCAGGTCCTCTCTGCTGAATGATTTGATCAGATGCAAGAACTCGTTCACCGATCCGGGGCAATGATCCTTTTCCTCTTTCAATTCCATGCCTTCAAAAAAGCCTGTTACAGTCGCCTCAACACAATAATCTTCCGCCCACGCGACTTCATTCATGCCATCCACTTTATCCAGGCGCATCTGCAGAGAAAGATGCAAGAAGAAATAAAAAAGAGCAAAGAGCGGATTAACCTGATCTTTATCAAAATTCATGAGCGATTCATATCGCCTTGCGGTTATAAGGCGTACGTCTACTTTTTCATTTTCTATTCTTACCACAAAGTCTCCGGCGGCATGATGCCAGGGATATATGTGATTGAAGTCTGCGAAATCATAATAAAGGGTGAGGATTTTGGAAGCCTGTTTACAAATTTCAAAACTTTGTCCGGTAGTTAAATACGTATATCCTCTGCCAAACTCCCAGAGTTTCAACCTTTGTCCGCCTTTTTCGTCAATTGTAATATGAAATTCGTGGTAGCCTTCAAACCACTCTTCAAGCAAAAAAGATATAGAGCTCAGGTTATCAAAGAGATATGGATTGGGTAAATAAGGCAGGTCGTATTTTCCCTGTAAATTCTTTAGGACAGAAAATTCTTTCTGTAACCAATCCCTGCCCGTGTCTGTAACAGCTACATTCAAACCGAATTTTACTTTTTCTTCCTTGAGAATTAATTCAATGCTTGCCGGATGGTACAGTGCACCATGTTTTTCTGTACGAATAATGATTTCACCGATTTCTTTGAGAAGGATCTCCCTTTTCAATTTTTGATTGACTACACTGAGAAGTGGCCTGAATTCTTCACGGGCAAGAAAATTCCCGATTGAATCGAAATATATCCTGTAAGGAGTTTTTAATGGGTCACCTTCGAGTGGAAAATCTATCTTGTCTTTATCTACAGGCTCATCGCCATATGGAGATGAGACGAGATATCTTATGAGCGGTTTGTGCATGTATCGATTTTCTGGAGAGCTTCCTTTGATAACCGGGAAACAGTTGCTTCTTGTAACGTGCCTTCTTTAAAGATTGATATCTTATTCTCGTCTGTTTCGAGTTCTTTTAATGCTGTAATTACATCATTATTCCCTAACTCTCCCAAAGCCCAGGCGGCATATCCTCGTAAAGTGGGATCGGGATCCTCAAGAAATAAGCTCAGTGTACGGGCGGCATATCTTACAAGATGGGGTTTTACCGTTGCAATCTTCCCGATAGCCCATGTGGCTTCTTTCCAATAATTTTTATCCTTCAGAAATGAGAGGACGGCTTCGCTGTACTCTCCAAATAAATCAGGGTTATTGTTGATAATCGTACCGCCGGCTTCCAGTGCACCCCATGCCGAAGTGCCGGGGTATTTTGCACTTTCTAACAAGCGGGACAGGAATTTGCTGACTATGTCAGGTCGTTTTTCCCCGACCTTTCCGCATATCTGACCCAATATCTCAATGATCCGCCAGCGTGAGATTTCATCAGGCGTATATAGCATCCGCTGCAGCTCGGAAAGAACGCGGGAGTCCTCTTCTGCCAACGCAATGAGTTCCTCAAGGTTATTTTCAGATACATAACCTTGTACCTTTTCCCTCGAAAATTTTTCAGAACGCAATCTCTTTTTTTCTGAAACAGGCATGGCCGTCCCGATTCGTTTTTTTACCTATTCCCCGGCGACTTCCTGAAATTCCTGAATGAGTTTGACAAAGATTAGGACTCCTCTGATGTATCTATCTTCATAAATTTTTTCGGATAGGATTTTATGGGTAATGATGTCGTATGGTCCGATAACAGCGTCCACATAGTCTTCTCCATGTGAAAGTGAAAAAGCCAGGGAATCATCGTAATTACATGCAAACAGCAGGGCCTCAATAAACGCAGAACCCATGTTGTGTCCTGTAGCATCGAAAACATAAACCGCGCCGCAATGCTCGCAGACCCCAAGAGGAAATTCAACAGGTTTTCTTTCTCTTAATTCCTTCGGCTGCTCAATTTTCTGATAACAAAAAGGGCATCTTGGGTCTTTAAGTTCAACGCGTGATCTCATTTCTATTCCTTTAACGATTTATTCCCTTTTTGCTTTTGCAAAGATTATTTATGTTATCATAACTTATTATTAAAAAAACTTTCATGAAGGAGACACATATGCCTATTTATGAATTTCGCTGTCTCGGCTGCGGCCATGTCTTTGAGTTCTTAAAACTCAAGAAAGAGGGCGAAGGGATGAAGTGTCCGAAATGCAGTTCCACTGAAGTAGAAAGAGTCCTGAGCACGATAAATGTAGGCAGGACGGGCAGCGGTAAGACCACGAGCACTGTTAAAAACTGCGGTGGCGGTACCTGTGCTTCCATTGAGGTCCCCGGCCCAAAAAGATGATCCGTTGCCCAAGGCTTACAATTGCAGGTCTTGGCGGAGATACGGGCAAAACTTCTATTAGTGTAGGGTTATGCCGGGCCTGGCAGAAAAAGGGGTACAAGGTCATACCCTTTAAAAAAGGCCCGGATTATATCGATATGGGATGGCTGAGTCGCGGAGCGGGGCATCCCTGTTATAATTTTGACCTTTTCTTAATGAGTAAGGATCAGGTGCTCTCCTCATTCGTCCTGAATACGAAGCAAGCAGAAATAGCCGTTATTGAAGGCAATCGCGGTCTCTATGACGGTATGGATATCGAAGGGAGCGTAAGCACAGCCGAATTAGCGAAACTTCTTCGATCCCCTGTTGTCCTTATTGTTGATTGTACAAAAGTCACTCGCACAGTTGCTGCACTGGTGCTGGGATGTCAACTTTTTGATCCTGACGTGCCGATTAAGGGTGTAATTCTCAATAGGTTAGGTGGTGGCCGTCATGAGGCTCTCATTCGCAAAAGTATTGAACGTTTCTGCCGTCTGCCGGTAGTCGGTGCGATCCCCAGAATATCACATATCACTTTCCCGGGAAGACATCTTGGGCTTGTGCCTCACCAAGAACATTCGGGGGCTGAAGATGCAATATCAGCGGCTGCTGAGACAGCAGCCCGGTATCTAGACATGGAGCATTTATGGCAGATTGCAAATCAGGCTCCATCATTAAACTTTAGCGCCGAAGAATATCCCGAAATCGCGGGGGAGCAGCTGAATGTCGGTGTCATTCGTGATTCGGCCTTCCAATTTTATTATCAAGAAAATATAGAGGCTTTAAAAAGAGCCGGAGCGGAGTTGATCGAATTCAGTGCCTTAACCGATGACCTGCCGTCTCAAATTGATGTTTTATACATTGGTGGTGGTTTTCCTGAAACACATGCCGCAGCCCTGTCTGCCAATGAAAAATTAAGACAGGCCATAAAAAAGGCTGCAGAAGACGGACTGCCGATTTATGCTGAATGTGGCGGCCTGATGTATCTTAGTGATGAGCTGACCTGGGAAGGAAAAACTTACCCTATGGCGGGTGTTCTGCCTATTTCAGTCGGAGTAAGCAAAAAACCGCAGGGACATGGCTATACCATTATAGAGGTTGATACTCCTAATCCTTATTTTAAGACCGGACAAATTCTGCATGGTCATGAATTTCATTATTCCCACGTTCTAAGTATGACTGAAAAAGATGGTGTCTATTTTGCTTTTAAGATTGAAAGAGGACAAGGGGTAATTAATAAAATGGACGGGCTCTGCTACAAGAATGTCCTTGCCACGTACACCCATCTGCATGCGCTTGGCACAAGAGAATGGGTTGACGGTATAATTAGTACAGCGGTAGCTTACAAAAGAAAGAAGATGACGACGTTATAATAAAAAATATAACTTTATCTTATTACTTAAACTTCATATTGACTTTTCTTTACTCCTGATGTAATGTAAAAACCGATTTTCTGGAGTAAAAAATTCAATGATTAACCTGAAAAAGAGACATAAATTATGTCCTCACCTTGAAAAGAAAAAACTCTTATCGGTTGATAAGTTTTTTTTATTTGACCGCAGTTATAACTTTGTATTACCTTTTATAACCCATTTACAAAAAAGTCGATTCTTTATTGATTGAAAGATAATGTATTTGTGTGATAATATACGCGGACTCGAATTGATGGGAGATTTCTTCTATCAGTAAATTAACTCAAATTTAAGATTAAGGAGGTAGTAAGATGCCTAAATGGAATTTCGAGGGGAAAGATTTTGACCTGGATGAAGATGGTTTTCTTCAAAACTGGGAGGAATGGCAGGAAGGTATGGCAGCCGCTATGGCAAAAGAGGATGGTCTTGAGCTTACCGAGAATCACAAGACTATAATAAAATTCCTGAGGGATTACTTTGTTAAGTTCCAGATTGCTCCTATGATAAAGATCCTCGTCAAGGAGCTTGGCAAGGCTTTTGGGCCGGAAATGGGTAATACTAAATACCTGTATACGCTCTTTCCAGCAGGGCCGGCAAAGCAGGCATGTAGATACGCGGGGCTTCCAAAACCAACAGGCTGTGTATAGAAAATAAAAAGCAAGAGGTGGGAAGTAGCAAGTTTTTACTTCTCGCTTCTTGTTCTTCATTCTATAATTTTAGTTTATATAATAAACTAAAAATCAACTTGACTATATATAATTTTATTTTATAAGGTTTATTGTTTTGAAATAAGATAGTAAGGAGTGGCACAGTCTGGATATGAATTTTAAGGATCTCCTGTTAGAGAAGAAATCAGCTATCTTGAAAAGGTGGTTTGATGTAATACTGGAGAGTTATCCGGCTGACACTTCAAATTTTTTGAAAAAGCAAAAGAACCGCTTTGCCAATCCGGTAGGATATACAATCTCACAGGGAATAGAGGGTCTTTTCGGAGAAATTCTCCAGGGGATAGATTCTGAAAAGGTTTCTCCTTTTCTCGACAATATAATCAGAATCAAGGCAATTCAGGATTTTTCTGCATCTCAGGCCGTTTCTTTTATCTTTCTTCTCAAAAAGGTAATCAGGGAGAAGTTCGAGAAGGAAATAAAGGAGAATCAATTCTCCGTAGAGCTGGCAGCGCTTGAGGTAAAAATAGATGAGCTTGCCCTGCTTTCATTTGATATCTTTATGAAATGCAGGGAAAAGATTTACGATCTCAAGGCTGAGGAGATAAAAAGAATGACATTCAAGCTATTACAGAGAGCAAATCTCATATGTGAGATTCAGGAACCGGAAACGGATCTCGAATCTTCACAAATATTAACTCAATCAGAAATATTAACTCAAAATGAAAAGGGGTAAGATATGGGACTGTTATTTTCCTTCTTCACAGTTTTAACTCTTGCTTTATTTGCTTACGGGGGAGTGAAGGGAGCAAATCTGCACTACTTGTTCGGAGTTGTTATACCCTATGCGGCTTTTCTTATATTCTTAGCCGGATTTATTTATCGTGTGGTGATATGGGGACGTTCACCGGTGCCGTTCCGTATACCCACAACCGGCGGACAGGAGAAGACTCTTCCATGGATCAAGTACAGCAAGCTCGATAATCCTTACACCGCTCTCGGCGTAATCGGAAGGATGGCGCTTGAGATATTCCTTTTCCGTTCCCTGTTCAGGAACACAAAGACTGAGTTGAGAGAAGGACCAAAGATTTCATATGGTTCGACCAAATGGCTCTGGGTAGGTGGTCTGGCATTCCATTGGACTTTCCTTATCATTCTCCTCAGGCATCTCAGGTTATTCACAGAGCCGATACCTTATTTTGTACATCTCATGGAAACTCTCGATGGTTTTTTCCAGGTTGGCGCACCAGTGCTATACCTGACCGATTTAATCTTCTTGTCTGCTGTGACATTTCTTTTCCTTAGAAGGGTTATTGTTCCACAGCTGAGATACATTTCCCTTGCTGCTGATTTTTTCCCTCTTTTTCTCATAGGAGCAATAGGCTTTTCAGGTGTTCTTATGCGGTATTTCTATAAGGTGGATATTGTCGGAGTAAAACAGTTGACAATGGGATTAGTCAGCCTTAATCCTGTAATCCCAAAGGGTATCGGAGTTATCTTTTACATGCATTTATTTCTTATCAGCATTCTATTTGCATACTTCCCCATAAGCAAGTTGATGCACATGGCAGGGGTCTTTCTCAGCCCTACAAGAAATCTGGCGAACAATAACCGTGCCAAGAGGCATGTAAATCCTTGGAACCCCCAGGTTGAGGTTCATACATACGAAGAATACGAAGATGAATTTAGAGATAAAATGAAATCAGTCGGATTACCAGTGGAAAAGGAGTAAATATGAAACAAGAAGAACTATCGAAGATTGACTACAATCCACCCGAAACCGGGTGGATGGACACACCCACAGTTATTAAACCTGGAATATTTTGCCATGCTGCAAAAGCGAAGAGCGTTAAGTATGTTCATCTGCCGAATGCGAGGGAGTGGTCTCCAAAGGACGAAGACTGGAAACTTCCGGAAGACTGGAAAGAGATATTTTTGGAAGGGATGGCGGACAGGCTTTCGAGATTCCGTTCTTTCCGGCTTTTCATGGACATCTGTGTGCGATGCGGTGCATGTGCTGACAAATGTCATTTTTTCATAGGCGGCGGTGACCCGAAGAACATGCCTGTTCTCAGGGCGGAACTCATCAGGTCGATATACAGAAAGTATTTTACAACCTCAGGGAAGCTTCTTGGAAAAATTGCCGGTGCAAGAGAGCTTACCTATGAGGTGCTTAAAGAGCTCTGGTATTATGCTTACCAATGCAGTGAATGCAGACGGTGCTCTGTTTACTGTCCTTATGGCATTGATACCGCTGAGGTCACAATAATAGTGAGAGAGCTTCTGAATCTGCTGGGATTGAATATAGACTGGATTGCATCACCTGTAGCGAATTGTTACAGGACGGGTAATCATCTCGGCATTCAGCCTCATACACTGATAGACATCTTCGATATGTTTGTGGGTGATATCGAAACTTATACCGGCATTAAGTGCGAACCGACCTTTAACAGGAAGGGTGCAGAAATCCTTTTTGTAGTACCTTCCGGAGATTTTTTTGCCGACCCCGGAACATATACAACTATGGGCGAGATCCTTCTTTTCCATGAATTGGGCCTCGACTATACATGGAGCACATACGCCTCTGAGGGTGGGAACTTTGGTCTTTTCACTTCCAATGAAATGATGAAGAGACTTAATTCAAAAATTTATGCCGAAGCAAAAAGGTTGAAGGTGAAATGGATTCTCGGTGGTGAGTGCGGCCATATGTGGAGGGTCCTCCATGAGTATATGGATACAATGAACGGTCCTGCGGATTTTCTTGAGGCGCCTGTATCTCCTTATACGGGTACGAAATTCGAGAATGCAAAATCCTCCAAGATTGTCCATATCTGTGAGTTTACAGCTGATTTGATCAAAAACGGCATACTTAGGTTGGATCCGAGCAGGAACGATAACCTAAAGGTAACATTCCATGACTCCTGTAATACTGCAAGAGGGATGGGCATTTTTGAAGAGCCGCGGTACATAATCAAGAATGTGTGTAATAATTTTTATGACATGCCGGACAATACGATTAGAGAAAATACTTTCTGCTGCGGGAGCGGATCAGGGCTGAACGCAGGAGAAAACATGGAATTGCGGTTAAGAGGCGGGCTACCAAGGGCAAATGCCGTAAAGTATGTGGCGGATAAATTCGGAGTTAATATGCTGGCCTGTATCTGTGCTATTGACAGGGCTGCCCTGGTTACTTCAGTAGATTATTGGGTCCCCGGCGTTCAGGTAACAGGCATTCATGAAATGGTTGCGAACGCCTTGGTTTGCAAAGGGGAGAAGAAGAGAACAATTGATATGCGTGGTGAACCACTTCCGGGAATGGAGGGCGAATAGAATGTATAATGGTGGAAAAATCATTATAGGGCTTATCATCTTTGCGGTTTTAATGAGTTTTCCCATATGGAGTAATATCGGGAAGGCTACAGTAAAACCTGACCCAAAAGTCGATACTCCAGAAATTCAGAAGTTACCAGAGATTGAAAGGAAATGCGTAGAGGCTAAGTCATACATGAAGACCGAGCATATGAAATTGTTGAACGAATGGAGAGATACAGTAGTCCGCGATGGTGAGGGAACTTATATAGGTGCCGATGGGAAGAAGTATAATATGAGTCTTCAGAATACCTGCATGAAGTGTCATTCGAATAAGAAAAAGTTTTGTGATGAATGCCATAACTATGCAGCTGTAAAACCCTACTGCTGGGATTGTCATATAGCGCCGAAGGAGAAAGAGTCATGAGTATCAATAGAAGAGAATTTTTAAAGATGGCTGGAATATCAACGATATTAGGCATTGGAGGTGTGTCTGCTGTTCAGGGTGTAAGAAACCGTGTTGAGGCTTCACAGGTGTCGCAGAATCCGGAGGCTTTGACGGCAAAGAGGTGGGCTATGGTAGTAGACATGAGCAAGTTTAAGTCAGAGCAAGACTACCAGAAATGCATTAATGCATGTCATCTTTCCCATAATGTGCCTCACATAACCGATAACCCGAAACATGAGGTTAAGTGGATCTGGACAGAAACATATGAACATGCCTTCCCTGGGAATGAAGATGAATACAGGGCAGAAAGATTTCAACATATGCCATTTCTGATGCTCTGTAATCACTGTGAGAATCCTCCCTGCGTAAGGGTTTGTCCGACGCAGGCAACATTCAAGAGAAAAAGTGACGGGATTGTCATGATGGATATGCACCGGTGCATTGGATGCAGATTCTGCATGGCAGGGTGTCCCTATGGCGCGAGGAGTTTCAATTACAAGAATCCAAGGCCTTATATTGATGAGTCCAAAGAAAATCTCGAATTTCCTACACGGATGAAAGGTGTAGTTGAAAAGTGTACATTCTGCTACGAGAGGCTTGCGAAAGGGCTTAAGCCTGCCTGTGTTGAAGCATCCAATGGCGCATTGATTTTTGGCGATCTGGAGGACCCGAATTCTGCAGTACGGAAAGTCCTCAGTGAACGGTTCACTATCAGGCGCAAACCTGAACTCGGGACTGGCCCTAGCGTGTATTACATAATTTAGGAGGGAATGATAATGCTTGAGAAAGCGATATATGGAGGTCGAAGATACTGGGTATGGATATTCTTTTTGCTGGGACTGATAAGCGTTGGTTTTCTGGCATATCTTTATCAATTCAAGAACGGTTTGGGCGTTACAGGCATGAGCAGGGACGTATCATGGGGATTGTATATCGGGCAGTTTACTTTTCTCGTCGGTGTCGCAGCTTCAGGTGTTATGGTTGTCTTGCCATATTATCTGCATGATTATAAGAAATTCGGCAGGCTCACTATTTTAGGAGAATTCCTTGCCATTGCTGCGGTCATCATGTGCATGCTGTTTATCTTTGTCGATCTGGGACAGCCGTTGAGAGTTCTCAATGTAATTCTCCATCCGACTCTCAATTCTGTCATGTTCTATGATATGCTCGTTCTGAGCGGATATCTTTTCCTGAACGTTTTGATTGGATGGACCGTTTTGGGTGCAGAGAGGAAAGAGGTTGCACCGCCTAAGTGGGTGAAACCTTTGATCATTCTCTCGATCGCCTGGGCGCCTTCAATTCATACCGTCACTGCGTTTTTGTATGCAGGTATTCCGGGAAGACACTTCTGGCTGACGGCAATTCTGGCTGCCCGATTCTTAGCCTCAGCGTTTGCGGGTGGTCCGGCACTTCTTATCATCCTTGCCTTAATTGTAAGGAAATACACTAAGTTTGATCCAGGGAAGGAGGCCATTCAGTCATTAGGTAAGATTGTTACTTACTGTATGTATGTAAACGTATTCTTCCTCGGTCTCGAATTATTTACCGCATTCTACAGCCAAATACCAGGGCATATGCATTCTTTCGTATATCTTTACACCGGATTAGAAGGGCATAGCAAGCTCGTACCTATAATGTGGCTTTCAAGTATACTTGCTGTAGTGGCTCTTGTCTTGTTGATTTTCCCAAAGATAAGGAAGAATGAGAGTCTATTGGCACTTGCCTCTATTTCGGTATTTATTTCTTTATGGATAGATAAAGGGTTTGGCTTGGTTGTGGGTGGGTTTGTCCCCAATCCTTTTGAAAGGATAACGGAATACTGGCCTACGATCCCTGAAGCATTAATTACCCTTGCAGTTTGGGCAATCGGATTCTTAGTGCTGACTGTGCTTTACAAGATAGCTGTTTCAATAAAAGAAGAAGTAGTCTTTGATAAGTATGGTGAGAAGCAGATTAGAACAGAAACGGAATAGAAAAAGGTACCGTCTTCAAAATTTAGTAGATTTTATTATGTCTTATACCCTTGGCATAAAATATTTGCTTATATAAATCAGGCGAAGGGGGCGAGATGGTGAAAGGAGATGTCTCCATATCACAGCTTTTTCATGTCACCTTTTACCGTGTCATGTTTTTTTGATGTAGAGCTCCCAGTAACCCTTATCTTCAAGCTTGACAGTTTCTAACTGATATCCATGCATTTCAGCAAACCTCGGGATTGTTTCCTCAACGAATGCAGGTAAGTCACAGATTATCTTTAATATTGCTCCGCTGGGCAGTTTTTCCACCACCTTTTTTGTAGTGATTATGGGATAAGGACAAACTCTTCCGAGAAAGTCGAGGGTTTCTGTTGGTATCTTTGATTTTAAATCAGCCATTATTGTAAATCTCCTTCATTTATTTTATCCGAATTTTCGTTCTACGAGTCGCAGACAATTGTATTATGTATTATTTGGGTTTAGCTTAAAGACAGACTCTGACTTCTATATATAGTAACCCCCTGGCTATTTAGTTTTAAAAAATTTTTATTAATACCCCAGTTAAGAATTTATAACTATTTCAGAGCCAATTCGTCAATACAAAAATGTAACCCCGACAATAGCTTTTATTAATGCTATAATTAATATAAATAAGTTTAGATAAAAGTTAGCCTGTAAACTGTTAATAGGTTTATGTGAAAAACATTTTAGGGGGTGAAATTCTGATGGACTGTATATTTTGTGATATTATAGAGAAAAAAAGACCTGCTAAAATAATGTACGAAGATGAACTTGTCATAGTCTTTGAGGACATTAATCCACAGGCCCCTGTACATGTACTTGTGATACCTAAAAAGCATATTCCAACAAGTATTGATATTAAAGAAGAAGATAATGCCCTTATCGGCTATTTATTTCAGATTGCAAATAAGGTTGCAAGAGATAAGGGTATAGCAGGGCGTGGATTCAGGCTTGTTATGAACTGCAACAGGGAGGCAGGACAGACGATTTTTCATCTTCACCTTCATGTATTCGGAGGACGCATAATGCACTGGCCACCAGGATAGTAAAGGGAGACGAAGAAAGATGGCGAAGGATAAAAATATAACTACCGTTTCCCCGTTCAGAGATTTAAAGATGAAGACAACAGAATGGTCTTTCACTCCATTTAAAGGACTTAAAGAAGTTCTCGAAAGTAATAAGTATGCCTTTAGTAAGAAAGATACTGTTGATAACAAGACAGACGAAGAGGTATTTCTCGATGCCATGGCTGATGTTAGAGAGATAATGGAATTCAGGGAGATTCCTTTTAATAAGCCTTCGAAGATTAAGTTAAGCCCCGTACAGAAAGATGATACCCTTGATATCTTAAGGCAGATAGTAAATGGAAAAAGAAAAATAAGACTGTCCGATACAGGTGAATATATTGAGTGGATAAGTCCCAACATAAGAAAAGATATTGCTCCAAGACTTCATCAGGGAGAATTTTCTGTACAAGATTACGTTGACCTTCATGGAATGACACTCAAAGAGGCGGAGGAAGCTCTATGTTTGTTCTTCAAAGAAGCTATAAAAAAACGACTGTTTTGTGTTAAGGTGATACACGGCAGAGGGCTCAGATCTCCCAGAGGTCCTGTTCTTAAGGAGGCATTTAAAAAATGGCTTCATAGGGCATTTAAAAAATGGGTCTTGGCTTACTCTACTGCTAAGGCCTGTGACGGCGGATTAGGGGCTACGTATATAATCCTCAAATCAAAGTAAGGGCGGGAGGCAAAGATAGCTCATCGTATTAAAATAAAGATTTATTATGAAGACACCGATGCTGGAAGCGTTGTTTACTATGCCAATTACCTTCGCTATTTGGAGCGTGCAAGAACTGAGTTTCTTTTGGACAAGGGAATAGATGTTGCAGAATATCACAATAATGGTTATTTATTCGCTGTAATCCATGTGGATGCAGATTACAAGCGTCCAGCAAGGCTTGGTGAGATCATTGAAGTAACTACTGAGATAATAGAAATAACAAATGCTACTATAAATCTGAAACACAAGATTTTAAGAGATAGTACCTTGCTTGTCGAGGCAAATGTGAGAGTTGCATGTATAGATAAAGATGGAAAACCGAGAAGAATTCCTGAGAGTTTTAAAAATGCAATAAATGTCAAACAGTAAAGTTTAATGTAAGATTAAAAGAGATAATTTCCTTGTCAGAGCGTGGGTTCAATGTTCATAAATGAAATACTTATTCTTTCCACGGCGGATTGAGAGGGGGAAATAGAATTTTGTTGAGATTATTATAAAGGGGGGTAAGGAGAAGTAGGACAGGGATAGAATATTGAAGGATTGCGGAATTTTTATAATTCAGCCCCACGTAACAATCTCTGGTATAATAAAGCAAAAAGGTTATAACAGCTCGACAGGAGGCATATTTATGATACAAATCGTTTTTGATATTATCGTTTTTAAGGAGAACGATACATATGTTGCCTACTGCCCAGAACTTGATATCTCAAGCTGTGGTAGTAGCATTGAACATGCTAAAGAAATGCTCAAGACCGCTGTAAGGCTTTTTCTTGAAGAAGCAGAAAAGATGGGGACATTGAAAGATATCCTTGAGGAGGCAAATTATGTGAAAGACCCAAACGGTAAATGGATGCCTCCAAAACTTGTCGCAACCGAACTTGCAAGCATATAATGTAAGGAAAGTCAGATAACACTATTCAGCGCATGAAAATTACTAAAAAATAGACAGGAGATTATAAATGAAATTAAAGGCAATTATTGAATTGTGGCAAAAGGAAAAGTGGTGCATAGCTAAAATACCTGAACTGGATTTTATAGCACAGGGGAAAACCATTGAAGAGGCAAAAGCAAATCTCAACGAGGTTATTCGTATTCAATTTGCTGAGATGAAAGCACTCGGAACACTCGAAGATTACCTCGCTGAATGCGGCTTTATAATTAAAGACGATACTATTGAACCGGAAAATGAGATTATCGGATTTGAAAAGCAGGTGCTCCAGGTTGCCTGATGCCGAGAATATATCCTACCGACTGGAAAACACAATTAAAGATTTTTGAATTGTACGGCTGTAAGTATAAAAGAAAAGAAGGCTCTCACCATGTTTTAACCTGTCCGGGCGCAAAACGAGCAGTTGTTATCCCCGAGTATGACGAGATAGATGTTGAAATAATCAAGAATAATATGCGAACAGCAAATATGAGCAGGGAAGAATATTTTGAGTTGTTGGGGAAGGGTTAAGAAGGAATGGTGTCTCTTTTAAAGGGGGATAGGGAGCGAATATTAAGGCATTATCATGAAAAGTATAAAAGAGAGAATTTTATCTACAAGATGATATCAGTCAGATTGTTAACTTCTTCATCAAAGACGCACAGAAGCCGATTCTATTGGAGCGCGACGAACACCTACGACTAAACCGTTTTATGGATTTTGAAAAAGTGAGCATTCACAAAAGAACTCTATACCGCCGTAATTATTCCGTTTGGCCACAGGCCTCGAATTTCAAACAATTGATTCTTATCCATTTGAGGGTGACGTGTCCTCAATCGGTTTTCTGCTCCCCAGTACCTCGAACGTTTGGAAGCCCGTCATTGCTGCACCAGAGACATCAGTCTTTGAATAGTCTCTACAGTAGAGGGGGCATTAAAGATTTTGGCGAGCGACGCGGTCAACTCGTTCTCGTCATTTGCTACAATAACGTCGGTCATCTTGTCGGCGGCGATGGTGACGGGGTAAACAGGCTCAACTGCAAATTTGACTCGCAAGAAAGGAAAGTGATAGCCCAACGATTGGGTATAGAGGCTGAAGACCAAATGAACTTCATTATCCTTGATCGATGTACTCATCGTGAAGAATCGGACTACGCCATTGGTCTTTTTCTCCAGACCACTACCAGCTTCTTCAATTACGGCTTTCGGGGAGCGAGGTGCTTGCTCGATGTCAAAGTCCGGCCACAGGTTTTTAGACATGTTTACCTCCTTTGTCGTTCTTAACAGACAGATCTACCCCAAACACTACGGGCAGATGATCAGAGAATCGTGTACGATCGGGGGTGCCGCTTGCACCGGTTAACTCGGTGCTTCGTACTGTGGTCACAATATCGAGGGCGCTAAAGTCGAACCCGTTCAGCAATGATGGCCGGATCAGTACCTGATCCAACATATGCCAATACAACTCATGTGGATCAGAACCTCGGTAATAGTATGTCGCCGGCGCAGAACTGCGAGGTTCATCGCCATACAAATTCCACATCGGGTTGTAAAAGTAGGGGTAGCTCTGGTTGAGCATACGGCGCGGATCACTCTGAGCAATTGCTCGCGAGATCACCGCGTTCATGCCGAGAGCACTTGCCACAGGCGACTCAAAAGGATTTGCATTGAAGTCGCCGAACACTATACTGCGATCGTGTCCGACCTTGTTCTCGAAGTATGAGAGCGCAGCCACGACCTGTTGCAGAAAGAGTTCCTGTTTCGCTGGTGAATTGTTTCGCTTGTCAAGACCGTGAACCACACTTAAGAGCATATCCTCTTGAAGAGGCAGTGCGAGCTGCCAGATGTCGAACCGGTCACTTGGCACAGGCAGCGGTAGTCGCTGCATAAGCTTTGGATCAAATCTCGCGAGGACCTTGAAGCGCTCTCCGCAAGAGATCGGATAGTACTCCGGCCCCCCTTTGAACGCCGCCATCAGGGACTCGCAAGGTATTCCGCACTCAATCAAGAAAAAGACGTCTATCGAGCGTTCAAGAGCCAAATCCGCCACAAACCGCGGAAGCTCTCGCTCATCCGTGTGCAGATTGCGAAGCGAATCAACATTCCAAAAGCCGAAGGTGGGCATCCCTACACCTCATCGGTAATTTATCTGAGGCAGATTCCAAAATAATAGCATATTCGTCACTTCTTGGCAAGACAAACGTCTTATAAAACAATATGGTTGTAATGTCGGCTTTTGGCATTTACTGTGAATACGGATAAAAAGGCAAGTTGGTAAAATATGGGAAAATTGTCCAGCGCTGGGCAATGACGCCTGCGAATTATCGGCAGTAACTGAAACTCTTCTGCGCGACACTGGCACTCTCGACTTCAGGAAGTTATTGAGCGGTTAATAGCTCAACAGAGTTGGACGCAATTGTTAGCGCTTGATTTTGTCAATGCGCTCCTGAGTAAAGACCCATTCCCGCGGTATTTTATGATTATATTTTGAGCCTGGATGATCACGTTGATAATCTTCTTGCAATGCGCCATGGCCTCTTCCGTGACATTGCGTTTTAAGATGCATTGCAATTTCCTGTGGGCTGGCAATATAGACCCTCGGCGCATCTCCGATAGAAACATGAATGAATTGCACAAAAAGAAAAATAACATCGTCGCGCTGTGAAGCAAGCCATTTGTCAATTGCTTCGTGATAGCTCAAATTTTCTTTTTTGTAGCGCACTGACAACATCCAGCCACCATCTTGGCTGCCCTTAACTGAAATGGGTAAAAACCTTTTATCTTTATTTGCGACAAGATCATAATGAGGCTGGTTTGCACCATACTGAACTAAGACATCATACCCAGCCTGAGCGAGGAGACATGCTGCATATGATTCTGCTGCAATTTCACATTGTCGTGGTGTCATTTCCTTTCCTTTTTTTGCACTAGTTTATGGACTTTGTCTTCCAATATTATCATCAATTTCAGACCGTCCTTGAATGCCTTATCATATTGAGTCTTAGGATAACCATGCCATCCTCCGTTTGATGTATCAAAGAATATTTTGTGGATAATATTATTTCTTGTTTTATTGAAAGCCAATAATCGATCACGCTCCACCTGTGATAACACTTGTTGCATAAAGAGTACCTTCACGGCGATGTTAAGCGGAACTTCGAGCATCAAGTCATATGCTAAATCAAAGTTGTCATGTGGGCCGGGGTTACTTCTATTATTAAATATAAGCTCGCGAAGTTGTCGCTCAATGCAGCCGTGTATAACCTGAATGGCTTCAATATAATAACCATCATCATATGCTTTTTGGGCATGTGCATATGGCCAATAGTCGATTTGAATGCAGATTTCTTTTTCCTTTTTCTTTATTATTTGCACTCTAACAATGATTATAGCATCTTGGTATCTTCTAGGTTCTTGAAAGAATATAGCATAGTAGGAAGTTACTTAAAAGAGAACTTTATAAGAATCAAGCTATCTGATAAAAGCATATTCGGCTTTTACTCCTGTAAAATACCAAGTTGGAAAAATATAGGGAAATTGTCCTTATTGATTTTAAAGAGAACTTAACAGCCCTTATCTCGATACTCTCCGCGCGTATTTCAGGAAGTATTAAATAGAGGTCAGAAACCTTCCAGGACACGGAGTACTATGTGTTATCTTCATCAATGTCGAACTCCCAGTGATATGACTTGCAGAAAGGATTTTGACATGAATACCGGAATGTTTTCAGCACAAAAAGAGGTTAGCTTAACGGAGAGATAGAATCAATATTGTTTATATCTTCATCTTCTCTGGGAATTATTTTAATTAATTCTTACAATTCCAGGTTTCCCAATCTCTCCTTCAATGGAGTAATGAAATTCATGAAATAATCCTATAACCCATAAATTTGTCATCAGATGTTGTGTTATACAGGAAGTGGTGAATACGGATTCTTCTTTACAGATTGACAGGTATAAAACTATCTGGTCTGATATATGTGGGTCGAGGGCTGCATCTGTGGAATAATATTGTAGAAATTCCATTGCCGCATCTTCACCAACAGCCTCAGCCCTTTTTCCCCTTTCGCCAAGTGAAGTGAAGCCTGCAATTGAATTCTCTGATTCTGACTTTAAAAAAATAAATGTCCCCTGTCCGGGTGTTGTTACATTTAGCAGTTCTATGTCTACCTGACATTTAAGGTCTTTAATCTGGGAGTATATTTTTTCTAACATGGCACTTCTCTGCCTTTCAGCTATTGATAAGGGGAGATTTCCAACGCCGGAATAACTACTTAATCTCAAAATATTACCGCGTTCCATAATATTTAAGGGCTTTACATGCTTTGCAGGAAATATTTCGGCTCTGACCTTTCCTCCACCCTTTGGATAAAATCCATAAGATTCTATGGTAAGCCTTATCTCTATCCCTATCTTTTTTAAAAAGTTTGCAAAGACTCCTGCAAGGTAGTGAAAACATGGGCTGAAATGGACATGGGTGCCGCCTTTCAGAGTAATGGTTGATTTTTGTTTAAGTAATCCTCCATCACCCACTTTGCCAGTAATCCCCCTAAGTCCCCCTTTAGCAAAGGGGGATTGAGGGGGATTTTCATTTTCCATTGAGTCTTTGAAAGGTATTTCAACTCCTCTCGAAAATACGAGTGCTGGAATAAGCGCCTGAAGGACCAGCGAGGTAGAGCCGGCAGTGCCGATATCAAAGAAAAAGTCTCCGCCTTTTACTTCTCCGGGTAAAAATAAAAGCTTTGTTGAGCCTGTCTGGTCACCCTTTACTTCTGCGTTAGAGAGAAGCTGTGCAGCCCTGACGCAGGTAAGATGCTGAGGCATGAGTCCCGGCTTCTTTCGCCCTTTTCTGATATTGAATATCCTGAATGGCTTTTTAAACAGGCAAGAAAGACTCAGAGCCGTCCGCAGTATCTGTCCTCCACCCTCTCCGTAACTTCCATCTATCTCAATCATGTAATGGTAACTTTTAATATTTTACTCAAAGGAATTCGTCGCAGCTCTGCTGCGGGGCAGTTCATTTAGAATTTTGTTATTTAAAATTTCTACAATGTTAAGGTTAACACAATTTATAATCAGATTCAAAAAAGTAATAGAATTTGACCTAAAATGTTGCTAAACTTGTTTATATACACCTATTATAGGATTTTCTATAATAGAGTGTTCTGAGCTTACTGAAAGGAACAGCGCAATCGGATAAAAATAATTTTAATAAAGAGGAGGTTATTAATGTCATGGAATTAAAAAGTGTCATCGCAATCAGTAAAGAAGGAGTAGAAATAAAGGACCTAAACGGCCTGAAAAACATAATGGACAGTCTTGTTTATGAGGCTGTGTTTTCAGAGGGAGAGAAGAAAAATGCTCTTTTGATGCTCATAAAAGAAATAGCAAAAGCAGCAGGCGCAACTCCGTCATCTATTCAATCTCTTTATGAAGAAATGGGCAGGGCATATCCGGGTTTCACAGTCCCTGCAATCAATATAAGGGGGCTTGCATACGATTCTGCCAAGGCTGTCTTTAGAAAGGCTATTGAGATGAAAGTCGGACCCTTTATATTCGAGATAGCCCGTTCAGAGATTGGATATACAAAACAAAGACCTCTTGAGTATGCCGCTGTTGTGCTTGCTGCAGCATTAAAAGAAGGGTATCAAGGGCCTGTATTTATCCAGGGCGACCATTTCCAGCTTGTCAGGAAGAACTTTTTGGGTGATCCAAAGGCTGAAACCGATTACATAAGAGGTCTGATTAAAGAGGCGATAGATGCAGAGTTTTATAATATAGATATTGATTCATCCACACTTGTGGACCTCGACAGAGAGACAATCAAAGAACAGCAGAGGCCGAACTTTGAGAAGACAGCAGAGCTTGCTGCCTATATAAGAGAAATCCAGCCTGACGGCGTGATGATATCCATTGGCGGAGAGATAGGAGAGATAGGAAAGAAAAACAGCACACCTGATGAATTAAGGGCTTATCTGGATGGTTTTAATGATACCTTTAAATCAGGTAAGGGGTTAAGTAAACTCAGTGTGCAGACAGGAACAAGTCATGGTGGGGTTGTACTGCCTGACGGAACACTCGCAAAGGTAAAGATAGATTTTGATACACTCAGGATACTTTCAGACCTTGCAAGAAAGGCATATGGACTTTCAGGCTGTGTTCAACATGGCGCATCAACCCTTCCTGAGGAGGCATTCAATATGTTCCCGGAGACAGGGACATCAGAGGTTCACCTTGCTACGGGATTTCAGAATATAATTTATGACAGCAAAGACCTGCCTACAGAATTCAGGGAAGAGGTTTATAGTTTCATAAGCCAAGAGTATGCAAAAGAGAGGAAGGAAGGTCAGACAGAGGAGCAGTTCATATATAGCACAAGGAAAAAGGGATTTGGACCATTAAAGAAGAAATGGTGGGATTTGCCTTCAAGCATAAAAAAACCTATTATGAAGGAATTAGAGACTAAATTTGGATTGTTATTCGAGAAATTAAAGGTTAGAAATACTACGGAAATCGTGAAAAAAACTGTGAAACCTGTGGTGATTAAAAAAGAAGTCAATTCAGGGCTATTGGGTTTATAAAATATAAGGGAAACTAATAGAATTAGACATTAATATGGATTGGTAATCTCCCCTATCCCCCTCTTTAATAAAGAGGGGGATAATATAAAAAAACTTTAAATAGAGTCTGTCCATAAACTAACAGATTTATAAAAAGCGTCATTCCCGTGAATCCGTCTTACGTATTGACGGAGGGAATCCAGTAAATTCAATAGGTTCTGGATTCCGGATCAAGTCCGGAATGACAAACAACCGACT
>JBGQLV010000045.1:0-24050 GCA_041500225.1 Thermodesulfovibrionia bacterium
AAGCTTTACCAGCAGCACCTTTGTAAGACATATGATATTCAGAGAGCCTGAATATTTTCATCAGTAACGATTGATAACATTGAATAACCCAATTCTGCTTTGTAAAGGTTTTTATGCGTATATGCCTGCTTTGGTCATCAGATAAATGCAGTTTTCGGGTTAATTATTGGATAGCCATATTATAAAGAAGGATATACGACAACCTGATTGCGTCCTTTATTTTTAGCTGTAAACAGGGAATTATCAGCAAAGGTAATAAGATCATCGGGGGTCATTATCTTTTCATCAGGGGTGGAAGCTATTCCTATACTAACAGTAATTCTATCTTTTTCATCTAAGCCCATAAACCGATATTCACTCACCATCTTTCTGATTCGATCGGCTTCGTGTATGGCACCCTTCGCTGGCGTCTGTGGCATGAGCATTATAAATTCTTCACCTCCATATCTGGCAAAGATATCAATCTTCCTCGTATGACCTTTCACGAGTTGTGCAAATTCTCTAAGGACTATATCGCCAATCCTATGACCATAGGTATCATTTATCTTTTTGAAGTAGTCTATATCGAACATTACGCAACTTAATGGAGTAATGTATCTCTCCGCCCTGCTGAATTCCTCCTCAAGCCTTTTGTAGAAATATCTGATATTATAGATACCTGTCAGGTAATCGGTTATAGCAAGTCTCTCGAGCAGTGTCTTCTCTCTTACAACTCTATCATACAGGAAGGCATTATAAAGGGCATTTGCAGATGCATTGGCAATAGCAGTACACAGCCTTATCTCTCTTTCTGTAAAGGTGTGACCTATTTTTGATGTCCTCAGTAATAATGTGCCTATAACCTCATCGCGAAAGATCACTGGAAACACAGCAATGGAGCGAATACCCATTGGCGCTATTATATCCCTTACCTCCTCCATTACGGGGTCTTTCAACGCATCTTTTATAATCAATGGCTTTCTAAAGGATAAAGCCTTCCTTATTTCAGGATATTTCTGTAAATCAAGTCTTATATCTGTAATATTAGGGTCTTCAAATGTTGAGATAACATGTGCGCAATTCTTATCCTCAACATCCAAGCTGATCATGGAACTTCTTGTCACTTTTATTATATCTGATATCTTTTTCACAACAAGATAGAGTAACTTTTTAGGGTTAAGGGTTGACGACATAAGGTATGTAAGCTCTAAAAGAGCCTCAAGGTCTTTCTTCTCATTGAAGAGGCTCTCTAACCAGCTCTTTTTCTCTATGGCTAACTTAATTTTAGTTTCAAGGTCTTCTTTATAAAATGGACTAAGCAGATAATATTCTACATCATATTCAACGACAGAACGAATGCCACTGGTTACATTATGAAATATTAGAGCTATTACAGGGCATCCGACCTCTAAGGGCTTTATCCGCTTAAGCCCATCAGGGCTGCTAACAATCAAAGCAGCGGGCTCTCTTTTTATAAGTTCTCTCTTTAATGCCTTCTTATCTTTTATAAAGCGGGTCGAATAATTATTCCTTCCTTTAAAGAAAGACCTGAGGAATTTCAGGTTCTCCTTATCTTCTTCATAAATTAGTATATCGTTTTTCATTTTCCCTATACTAAGCTTATTATAAATTCATAAGATTATCTAAGTAAATTTTATAATTATACCTTATGCCTTATTTTCCCGCAGTGCCTTAATTAGAGAACTATAGCTCAGGGTATTTAAGATATTCTTCTTCTCAAGCCAACCCCGTCTTGCAATTGATACCCCATAACCCATGTAGTCGAGCTGGCTGATTATATGAGTATCTGTGCTAATTACTATTGGTATACCCATTTCCTTTGCCATTTTTGCATGTATATCATTTAAATCCAGCCTGAGGGGATATGCATTTATCTCGATAGCCGTCCCTGTCTCTTTAGCTACTTTAAGAACCTCATTCATATCAACATCATAGGGATCCCTTTCTCCAATTAATCTTCCTGTAGGGTGGGCGATAATAGACACATAAGGGTTCCTCATGGCAGATACCAGTCTTTTTGTCAGTTGCTCTCTATTCTGCCTGAATCCTGAGTGAATTGATGCAACAACGATATCCATCTTTTTGAGGATTTCGTCCGGGAAATCTATTTCTCCGCTACTCCTTATATCCACCTCAGTACCAACAATCAGCCTGAATCCCTTTAATCTTTTATTTATTGCATCTATCTCCTTCTTCTCTTCCATCAGCCTCTCTGCACTGAGTCCCCTTGCAATAGCGAGGCCTTTTGAATGGTCTGTTATTGCTACATATTCATACCCTCTCTTCTTAGCCTCATCTATAAGCTCCTCAAAATCATGGCTTCCGTCACTCCATTTACTGTGGACATGGAGATCACCTTTTATATCCCTGAGTTCAACAAGCTTCGGCAATCTTCCCTCAATAGCTGCTTCGATCTCTCCTGAGTCCTCTCTTAACTCAGGTGGTATATAAGGAAGTCCAAGTATCCTGTAAATATCTTCCTCTTTTTCACCACCAAGTTTTTTCTCATCTTTTTCCCTGAATATCCCGTATTCGTTTATCTTCAAACCTGATTTCACAGCCATTTCTCTCAATCTTATGTTATGGGCCTTACTGCCTGTAAAATATGCCAGTGCGGCACCAAAGCAATCTTCCTCAACAACACGAAGGTCAACCTGAAGCCCTTCATGGATTATGACACTTGATTTTGTTGGTCCGTGCATCAGGACATCTTTAACATGAGGCAGGTGGACAAAGGCATTCATAACCGCCTTTGGATCCTGTGATGTGGCGAGTACATCTATATCCTTAATCGTATCCTTCCATCTTCTTATACTTCCGGCAATACTCAGTTTTTCAACAGGCGCTTTGCTTTTGAGGTGTTTAAGGATATCATTGGCTATAGGCAGCACCTTCCCCAGTGGTTGCCTCTCCATCCCCCGTTTCAGCATTTCTATCCCCTTGAGTATATTTTCCTCTGTCTTTTCCTTTATTCCCGGCAGGCCGCTGAGCTTATGCTCCCGCGCAAAGCGTTCAAGGTCTTCCAGGTTTTTTATTTTCAATTTTTCAAAAAATAGTTTTGCTGTCTTTGGACCGAGACTGGGGACTGAAAGTAACAAACTGAGACCTTCGGGCACCTCTTCCTTCAGGTCTTCATAAAACTGGAGTCTGCCTGTCCTGACATATTCTTCTATCTTGCCTGCAAGATCCTGTCCTATCCCAGGGATTTTTATAAGTTCACCTTTTAATGTTTCTGCAACATCTTTTGTAAGGCCTTCTATATTCAATGCTGCACGTCTGTAAGCCCTTATCCTGAAAGGGTTTTCACCCTTTATCTCCAGCAGATCAGCAATATTATTAAAGATCCCTGCAATCTCCTGATTCTTCATAAGAAAAGTATATCAGAAACGAATGTATATCTTGACAATTGTATATAATAATCATAATAATTGTATATACAATCAAATGGAGGTGTTTAATACATGAAAGCTTCGATTAAAATGACATCCATAAGGCTTGATACAAAGCTTGCAGATGATGCTGTGAAAGTCCTCGGTGCAAAAAACAGGAGTGAAGCAGTACATATAGCATTAAGAGAAGTCGTAGCTCTTAAAAAATTCAAAGAAATGATGTCGAAATATGGTGGAAAATTAAAGTTTGAAGGACATGACAGATAATATTATTATTTTTGACACTTCCATCTTTATAGACCACTTAAGAACAAATAAATACGTTAATAACTTTCAAAACATTATCGGTCTTATAAGAAACTCATCTGTTGTGCTATCTGAATTATTGCGGGGTGCTACAAAAGGAGCTGAGGCAGATTTTGTATTAACTCTGGCAAAGAATCAGCCCGTACTTACCCCTACAGAGAAAAACTGGATGGAATCCGGTGAAATACTTTCAAAGATAAATAAAGATAAGGGCTTTTCTCCAGAGAAGTTGAGGGACTTGCATTTTGATGTTTTGATAGCTCTTACAGCAAGAAATTACGGAGCGACTGTCATTACCTCAAATAAAACAGACTTCGAGCTGATTAAAAAATATAAAGATTTCCATTTCGTGGTCTGGTATTAAGAGAGTAAACTCCATAGGCTACCCTAAGGGCAACAAAATTATGATGCCTAAATGAATTTAGGTTAGTGGAATGCATAAGCTGATCATCCGTGATATGCAGGAAAATGATATCTCTGCTGTATTGGAAATTGAACAGATTTCGTTCAGTACCCCCTGGTCCGAACAATCTTTTCTCAATGAAATTTGCAAAAAATATGCATTTAAAAAAGTTGCTGTATTTGAAGAAAACATTATCGGATACATCTGTGCGAATTATCTGCTTCATGAATCTCATATCCTTGATCTTGCTGTGCATCCGGATTTCAGGAGACGGGGTGTTGCAACGGTGCTGATGAATGAAACAATAAGGGAATTGAAAAAAAAGAGCTGTGTTTTTATGTATCTTAAAGTCAGGGTTTCAAATACCGGCGCACAAAAATTCTATGAACTTTTTGGGTTTAAGGCTGAAAGCATCAGAAAAAAATACTATGGCAATCCAGATGAGGATGCATTGCAGATGATAGGAAGACTCTGACCGTTTCTAAAAGATTGGATCTGACCCACAAGACAATGTCAGTTGTGTAGTTGACTTCTTCATCAACTGCGCACGATAGAATTCTGGAGTAGACTATTTGTTACACCTGAAATATCGCATCATGCAATAGTATTGATTTATCATTTATTTCAGCATTATTTACGAGCAAGATAAGTCTCGTTCACCAATTGAAGAATCAACTCAGCAATCATAACATTATCGGGTCTTAAATTATATATTGCACTATGAGAAGGGTCCGGAACGGGGGAATCTTCAGGCTTATGGACGAATTCAAGATTTCGCCTATCAAGACTTTCCATTAACACTTTTTCATGAACCGCACCAACATTTAGAACAGTGATTTTTGCTTTCGCTCCTACTCTTGAGAATTTCTTATTGTAGAGATCTCTAATTGCGTTAATTTCCTCTTCTCTGTTCGAACAACCTAAACACTCCAACCAATTTACAGATAAACCTTCTTCATTGTCTCTTAAAAAGAAAACAGAGGCATCAATCTCTCCTTCTTCCGTTATTGACTTAGGTTGGCATAATCGGGAAATGTGGTCCTCGTTAGGTACCCTATCCCCTTTCATTCAGATATCCAGTCCCATACACCGTAAGGTGCTACCTTTTCCATCAGAATGTCGGTTGTTATTGTTCCAGAAACCCGAATTTGTCGATCTGGATGCGCCTCGTTCGGTTTTAATACAACAAAAACAGCATCTTTCTCTGATAAAAAATATATGCTGAATACGTGATTCTGGTTAATCCTCCATGAAACATAAATGTTACAGTCGGGCGATAAAGAAATGCGAGGGTACTTTAGATTGGGGTGTAGTCGAAGAAAATTATAAAAATTGCGAAGAGAACCAATAGATATGCCAAGACTGGTGGAATCCTCTTCTTTTGCATCATTGAATAAAGTGAGAAGTCTATTTATCAGCCTTTCCCGATAAGGAATAGATAATGATGTCCTGATTTGGAGAATTAATTTTTTAACCAGGTTCTCTTCATTTTCGAGTAAATCCGTTTGTGTAAATGGATCTTCTTTTTCAGGCCAACTACTTATAGACACCTCCCGGCCTTCAGGATTCGCAGATGGCCTACCCCAAAAATATATGATTGTCGGAAATTGTTGAGGCAAGGGAATTCTTCCGGTCCAAGCACTATGATATGGCTGCTCGCTTGGGAAAGTATCCAAAAGATCTTTGTCCCCATATGCAACGCTATCTTTTCGCGTTTCATTAAATCTTCTATTGGGTTCCTGTAAAACGACCTCAGGCATTTTTTTCTCGCTCCCAAATTAAATGAACTTCAGAGGTTGTTAGTTCAGTAAACCCTCGGACAATCCATTCATGCGCTACGTCAAACCATTCACGAATCATGTTTTTATTCTCATTTTCGCCAATCCCTCGTGCTGTTAGTTCGAAAAGAAATAAAGGAACTTTGTCCTCGGTTCGCGTAGCTTGTTTTAGACTAACAATCAAATGCCCCTTCTTTTCCGGCAATGCAAACTCTGCTTGCCAAGCAACATTTACAGGATTCGGTAAAAATCGCCCGGTTGATTGCTTCCAAACAAAATCTGAAAATATTTTTGGTAGATCATCAATTGTATCCCATCCTTGACCCTTTGGTATATGGTTAATATAGCTAAGTTCATATTCGATTGGATTAAATTTGCCTAAATCAAATTCAGTAAAAAAAGCCTTGACTAAATCCGTTACTCTCTCGAAATTTTTGATAACGTGTTCATATCGAGGATAATCACTTTGTCGGCGTCGCCAATTAAAATGAAATCGATCGAACTGAAATTGTATCAACTGATCATCAGATTTGTTTATAAACCATACTCTTGGTAAGGGTATACCCGTTGCCACATCAACTGGTATATCACCTTTACTTGACGCTATCGGTGGAGCATGTTGAATAATTGGGTAATCCATGCGAAAATTTTCCCAAAGCAATCCGATATGGGGGAAACGAAGCTTCTCAGGAACATGAAATCGCATCCCACAAATAACTTCATTGACAGGTGGATTCTTATAGCTTGGAAGAGAGTCTGATAACACAGACTTTGCAATTGGGTGATTCATTAAAAGATATTAGCCTTTCATTTATAAAATCTATGTAAAATATAATAGAAATATTTCTCTTCGTCAAGAAAAACCTTCTATAACTATATTATATTAAAACTCTTCAATTGTCACTTTCAAAAATAATACTACAACTTTATGCAGGACTTCCCAATTATTTATTATAAGAAGAAAGTGTTATCGATCCGTAGCCTTGTGTGGTCTCACTTTTATGTGGAATCTGCACAATTCTGATACTCATTGGACATGGACTTTGGAGAGAGATAATATCATTGATTGTTCGGGTTTATTCTTATCATCCCCTGAACCAGGTCCGCCAACACCTGCCCTGCACTTTCTCTAAAAAGAACTGTTGCAAGAGAATCATAGGGTGTTTCAGTTCGGTTGGCGAAGATCAGTTTTGCTCCTGCTCTCTTTGCCTCTCGGGGTATTGAGGCTGCGGGTTCAACCTGAAGAGATGAACCAATCATCAGGAAAAGGTCACATTTAAAGGCACATTCGTATGCCTTAAGTATTTCTTTTTCTGGCATTGACTGCCCGAAGGAAATAGTTGCTGGCTTTATAAAGCCATTGCAGACATCACAACGGGGATCAAGATTTCCTGTTTCCAGAATAGTCTGTATCTCTTCTATCGGCCATATCTTTCCACACATCACACATTTAGCCTTTCTGTTTGTCCCGTGGAGCTCTATGACATTGGTATTTCCTGCTTCCTGATGGAGTCCGTCAATATTCTGAGTTATAAGACAATCAAGTTTACCAATCTTTTCAAGTTCGGCAAGAGCCAAGTGGGCTTTATTCGATCTTGCATCCTTCATTTCATAAAATAATTCTTTTTTCATTTTCCAGTATTCAACCCGTGCATCATGGCTTGCGAGGAATTCCTGATATGTGACAATCCTGTATCGATCCCATACTCCTCCGGGACTTCGGAAATCAGATATACCCGATTCGGTGGATATACCTGCACCGGTGAAGGCGGAAATCTTTTTTGCATCTTTAAGGAGATTTACTGTCTGTTCAATCCTTCGAGCGTACGAATCCATTTTTTGAATTACTTAAACCTACATGCCCGATATGTCGGCACAAACAAAGCGGAGCATTTATATGAACGGATTAATCCTCCTGAAATCGGCCCTGGTATCTGCTTCATCATTTGTTATTATGGATCGCAATCGCAGATCGTCACTCAAAGTATTAATGAACTAAAGAAAATATAGCAGAGTAATATTTTTACCCCATCTCTTCAATAATCGCTGCTGCTAAAAGCGGGAACATTATCTCATGATGCCCTGTGAGTGCATAAGCAGAGCCCTTTCCCCTAGTAGGCCTGCGAAGGACATTTTCTCTCGGCCTGTAATGCTGGATAAAATCCATATTTACAGTTGTTATGTTATCAACTCTGTTTCCAAGATTCCTTGCGACTGTCAGCGCTTTTAAAAAGACCTCCGGCATGATAACAGCAGAGCCAAGATTGATGTATACACCGCCCTCAAGGTCAGAGACTACCGAGGTAAAAAGCTTGAAGTCCCTGAAGCTCCCCTCACCAATAGCCGAACCATCAGTATCGGGATGCATATGTATAATATCAGTACCTATAGCGACATGCACGCTTACCGGCAAACCAAGTCTATAACCTTCTGAAAAGATGCTTCTGTCCTTATATTTGAATCCGCCTTTGCAGATAAACTTTCCTACAGACTTTCCAATGCCGTAACCTTTTTTTATGCCGGTTTTTATTGCAATATTGAGACCCCTTCCTGTTTCCCTTGCCATCCCAAACCTACCTCTGCAGAGCTCTGTGCCAACATCTTCAGAGGTATAACCTATAAGAGAAAGTTCAAAGTCATGGATAATACATGCACCATTCGTTGCTATTGAGGTTACAACTTCTTTTTGCATAAGGTCTGTAATCACAGGTGATAGACCTACTTTAATTGGATGTGCGCCCATGCCGAGGATTACCGGCCTATCGTTCTGTCTTGCTTTCACAATAGCCTTCACAACAGCCCTGAAATCGTTTACAGCAAGGATGTCTGGGAGCTTATCTATAAATGTCTTAAACGTATCGCCCTTTAAAGGTGGAGAAGCAAAGGCAGATAAAGAAACTTTGCTCTTTCTCTTAGTTATAGAATAGGTCTTAACTGATTTCAGTGATATCGGTCTATATTTTTTCACGTGGTAAATCTTACCACAAAATACCATGGAAAAATAGACAAAGATTTTTTAATGGATACTAATAAAAGAATCTTAGAAAAATAAAAAAACATTTAATGCTTTGTTTTATTTTATAATTAGCGTCTGGTTATAAAGTCAGTATTTGTCATCCTCCGGCCCTGGTCGCCTGCGGCGCCGCCAGAGGCGGGTAAACTTGACCGGTCCCGAACGCTTTCGGGACAGAAGGTATTGAAAACACTGGATTCCCTCCGTCATCCGTCTTAAGTACTGACGGACGTAAGACGGATTCGCGAGAATGACGACTTTTTATGGAAATGACAGTTTATGGACAGACACTAATTAAGAAAGCTTGCGCAAATGAAATTTTACCATGAAACTTTAACTGGGGGACCAGACTTCGAGGTATGTAAAAGAAAGGTGTTGCATTTCTTCCAAAATTACCAGTTGGTCCGTTACTCTCACATTAATATACTGGAAGAAGACTCCGTGCCGGCTTCAAGTCCGGTGTTCCGAGACAGGGTGGAAAAAGCAATCCTTAAAAACCGCCGGACAGTACTTGACCTGATAAAAGAACTCCAGGGAGAAGGCGTAATAACATTGGATGATTTGCAAGAACTGCCTCAGGGTTATAAATCAAAGATGCTCCACACCGTCACCCACTTTTTAGATGGCTTTTTCGGGATTGATACTTATTTCTACAACCTGGAAGAGGATTCTCATTGGGTCTCGGAAGAATTACATAAAAAAATAGAAGCCTCTCCATCTGGTTACTGGCTTTTGGCCCTGGAAGCCAACCTGGAATAATGACAATTCATTACACAATGAAATATTGATTTTTTAACTTATGTAGTTGATTTAATAACCTGTTTTATGGTTTTATATATAAACTAATCAGGAGGATTTGAATTGCCAGCTAAAGCAAAACCAAAGAAAAATCTATCAGCCATGAAGAGGGCAAGACAGGCTGTAAAACGAAATCTTCGTAATACGTCTGTTCGGAGTGCGGTTAAAACTATAATAAAGAAGGTCGAATCAGCCATAAGCTCTGGAAATAAAGAAGATGCAGGCAAAGCCCTTATCGATGTAATAAGGACTCTTGATAAGGCTGCATCAAAAGGCGTTATCCACCGAAATACTGCCTCAAGAAATATATCACGGCTAACCAGGAAGGTGAATTCCCTTTCTAAAGCCGGAGCAGCTTAACCAGAAGATATTCCATAGGAAAGATTCTTCCAGAGCTTTTTATATCGATATCAGCCCTATTTAGAAGCTCGAATAATTTGAGAATGTATTCATTTCCTGTTGGTCTGCCTCCAGAAAGCAGATCACGTCCATAATGCCAGTTAAGGACTCCAATAAGGCTGTAATCCTCTGCTGTCTCTTCTAACGTTTTGTATATCCTGAATACCTTTTCAACATCTTTTCCTCTGAGCGCGTTTACAAGGTCGAATATACTGTAAACCCTGCCTCCTGCAATGATGTCTGAGACGTCACCAACATCTATCCTCTTCTTCCCGAGTAAAGAAATCTTCTCAATCTCCGCTGAAAGAAAACCCATGTCAGGACCTATAAGCCCTATTAAATAGTCAGTTGCATCGTCAGATATTTCTAAACCCTTCATTCCGGCTCTCTGCTTTATCCAGTAAGGAATCTCTGACTCCCTTATATCAAGAGATATGGGTTTTAAAACACTGAACATCTCTTTCATTTCTTTCTTTAATGCCCCGTCATGAAGTATCACAAAAACTGAACCAGGTGCCGGGTTTGAGACATAAGCATCTAATTTTTTAATATCTTTTTTAGAAAGTTTCTGGAGGTTTCCTGATATCACAACAAACCTTCTCTTCCTAAAGAAAGAAATTGTATTTGCCACATCTAATATCTGATCAAATGAGAGGTTCTCTTCTTTTGACAACGAAATATCGAATATATGGAGATTAAAGTCTCTCTCCTCGTCAGGTACAAGTCTTTTTACTGCCTCTATAGCTTCTCTTTGAAAAAATGGTTCGGATGAATAAAGCAGATAAACTGCCGAGGGCAAGCCTTTTTCTATCTCATTGAGAAATGTCTGAAAGCTCATCTGTAAATAAGGACAGCAACTATTTCCATAGCCATATCTTTTATAGCCTTTTCTGACGCAAGTTCTTTAGATGCGATCAGTTCATCCAACGGGCCCGAACCTGAAAAAGAGATAATGAATGGAGAGCCTATGTTTTTGAACTCTTTAATATTTCCTGAAGGATCTATAACTTTGAAATCCGCTTTAATAATTACTTCGTATTCTGTTGCTATGTCTGACTTCTCAGCCAGTATACGTAATTCAAACTGATTTATCGAACCACTGAGTTTATAACCAGCATTGGGATTCACTTCAATCCCTTGTTTAAGAAACTCCTCTGTTAACGCTTTATGAAGCCTGTCCTGGAGTTTTGGTTCGAGGGTCGTATTTTCTATCTTACCAATCTGTATCGAATCGAAAGGCAATAATGCCTTGCCATGTATTGTATAACCACAACCATAAGCAGTAAGCAGCAAGCAGCAAGCAGCAAGCAGTGAGGAAATTAATATCTGTATTTTCTTCATAATCTTCAATCTCTAATTTTCCTTATCCTCTTCGTACACTATTAATGCTGTCTCTCTTACTACCTCTCTCAGGTTCTACCGTTTGAGACCTCTATTCCGTAGTCCATGTCAGGCCAAACCAACTGTTCATATAATAACATAGCCCAGCCTTTTTATAAGTTACACCTACTTATCCTCAAACGTGGCATAGTTTTTTCCATATTATTTACAAATGTGCTTCAAATCCGATTGTGATTGTTTCAGCCGGAAATCCTCAACTACTTATAAAGGAGCACCATACAGATTTCTATGTGTACTGACTACAACTAAAGAAAGCATTAGCCACTTCTCCCGGCACACCGTCATTATTGAATTTCCTTGACGAATTGTTCACAGACATGATATTGTAACCATAAGATTTTAGAAGTTTTTGCGTTCACAAGAGGCCTCAAAGACTTTTAGCTTTGTGGCCTCTTTTTTTGAGGTCTTCTGAGATTTTAGTTTACAGATAAGGAGGTAAACAAAATGGTACAAGGAACTGTAAAGTGGTTCAACGAGAGCAAAGGTTTTGGCTTCATTACTACTGAAGACGCCGGTGATGTATTTGTCCACCATACGTCCATCCAGGGATCTGGATTTAAGACCCTTGCTGAGGGTGACAAAGTCAGCTTTGATACTGAACAGGGCCCGAAAGGTCCCAAAGCAATAAATGTCGTCAAACTCTAATTAGCCGGGTAAGGCTCCCTCCGGTGGAGGGAGCCTCTCATTTGAGAGGGACATGAACAACAAAATAGCACTGTTCTTTAATCTTACGATCAATTGAGCTATCAGAAAAGTCCAATAACTTTATAAAGATTTGGCTCTATCCTTATTCCGGTACTCTATCCCACAATGACTATATTAACCAATTTACCTCTTATTACGATAACCTTTTTGATTGCCTTAGCACCAACAATTTCTTTGATTTTTTGATCTTCAAGAGCCATCTTTTTTAGCTCATCATCAGGAGTGCCCGGTGATATCATAATCTTTGACCTCAGTTTACCATTAATCTGTATAACAAGCTCTATCTTCTCTTCTTTTGCAGCATCCTCATCCCAGTCAGGCCATTCTTGCACAAATATACTCGGCTTATTTCCTATCGTCTCCCATAGTTCTTCTGCGATATGTGGAGAAAATGGAGAGAGCAGGAGCAGTAGTCGTTCTATTGCAAACTTAAATGTTGCCCAGTCTTCATCGGATTTGGGCTCAAATGAAGTCATCTCATTCACAAGCTCCATTAATCCGGCTATTGCAGTATTGAAGTGGTACTCACGCTCAATGTCTGTTGTAACCTTCTTAATTGTCTGATGTGTCTTACGGAACAAGCGTAAAGCATCAGGCGTAAGGCGTGAGATATAAATAGGGTTTTCTGCTGTTTTACGCTTTGCGTTTAACGCCTCATGGTTTTTATATACAATACCCCACAATCTATTTAAGAACCTGTTTGCTCCTTCAACCCCCTTGTCTGACCACTCGAGGTCTTTCTCGGGAGGGGCAGCAAAAAGAGAAAACAATCTCGATGTATCAGCACCGTATTTATCTATAAGATAATTGGGGTCAACAACATTGCCCTTTGACTTAGACATCTTTGCACCATCTTTTATAACCATACCTTGTGTAAGAAGGTTCTGAAAAGGTTCATTTATGTTCAATAGCCCGAGGTCCCGCATAACTCTTGTAAAAAACCTTGAATAAAGGAGATGGAGCACAGCATGCTCAACCCCGCCTATATACTGATCAACAGGCATCCAATAAGAAGATTCGGAGTTATTGGCCCTGAGCTCGGAAGTCAAGTCAATATCACCTTTCCTGAAACAGTAACGAATAAAATACCACGAAGAATCCACAAAGGTATCCATGGTATCCGTTTCTCTCCTTGCATTACCGCCGCATTTCGGGCATTGAACCTTGAGGAATTCTTCTAACTCAAAAAGGGGTGAGCCTCCCTTTCCGGTAAGCTTCACATCCTCTGGTAATACAACAGGAATGTCCTTTTCAGGCACTGGAACTATTCCGCATTTATCACAATAAATAATAGGGATGGGTGTCCCCCAGTATCTCTGCCGTGAGATGCCCCAATCTCTTATTTTATAATTGACTACTGCTTTCCCAAGCCCTTTTTCTTCTATAAATTTTGTTATCTGCTGCCTGGCAATATCACTCCTCATGCCTGTAAACTGGCCTGAATCAACAAGTACACCCTCATCTTCATAAGCCTCGGTAAAATCTAAGGATAGGGCTTCACCCCCTCCCTTACCCTCCACCCTCGAGGGCCCGCCTGCCATCCGTCGGGCAGGGTAGGGATGGGTGGGGGGGCCTTCTTCTTGTGGTTGTTCCTCCGGCACTATAACTACCTTTATAGGCAGATCATATTTCTTTGCAAACTCAAAATCCCTTTGATCATGAGCTGGAACAGACATAATTGCACCTGTCCCGTATTCCATGAGAACGAAATTTGCAATATATACAGGCACCTTAACGCTGTTTAGTGGGTTAATAGCGTAATGTCCTGTGAAAAGCCCTATCTTCTCATCTTCCTTGCCATATTTGCCTTTTATGGTTTCAAGCTTATCAATATCTTTAACCAGTTTTTCTGATACAGGATGTCCAGGGGCAATACACATAAAGGTCACACCAAATAATGTGTCAGGTCTTGTTGTAAATATTCTTAACTGTTCATCCATTTCAACAATAGGAAAATCCACTTCTACACCTTCACCTTTACCAATCCAGTTTTTCTGCATCAGTACTACCCTTTCAGGCCAGCCCTTTAACTCGCCACAGCCCTGCAGTAATTCTTCAGCATAATGTGTTATCTTGAAAAACCACTGCTCAAGCTTCTTCTGAACGACTATACTGTCACAGCGCCAGCATTTTTCATCAATCACCTGCTCGTTGGCAAGGACAGTTGCACAGGAAGGACACCAGTTCACATAAGAATGTTTTCTGTAGACGAGCCCTCTCTCAAGCATCTTCAGGAAAAACCATTGGTTCCATTTGTAATATTCAGGGCTGCAAGTTGTTACCTCTCTTTCCCAATCATAGCTGAGTCCCATACGGTTAAGCTGTTTTTTCATATAATCAATATTCTTATATGTCCATTTTGACGGATGCACACTGTGTTTTATTGCAGCATTCTCTGCAGGCAGTCCGAAAGCATCCCATCCCATAGGATGAAGAACGTTGTATCCGCGCATCCTCTTATACCTTGCTATTACATCGCCGATAGCATAGTTCCTTACATGTCCCATATGGATTTCACCCGATGGATAAGGAAACATCTCAAGGCAGTAAAATTTCTTTTTTGAAGGATCTAAATCAGTCTTATATATCCCTCTTTCAGTCCAGTATTTCTGCCACTTTAGCTCAATTCTTTGAGCATCATATCTTTCTTCCAAGTCGACTACCTCCTGAAATCATTAGAAAAACTAACACAAACTCAGGTATATCGGTAAAATTACCCGAAGGGTATTATAGCAAAAACGACGATTTCAGATAATTTAGATATTCGGTAGAGCTGATATTTAGAAAATATTGTTAATAGAGTTAAAGGTTAAACTGATAGGTGCTCCATTTTTTACAATTTGTGCACCTTCCTGACCATTCAGAAGACATGTAACCGCAATCTTTGCATCTGTATGACAGACTGAAAACGGGTTTATAAACATCTAATGCCCTTTTGAATTCATATACAGCCCTATCTATCTGGTTCCTCTTCATGTAAAGGTTGCCCATCAACTGATGCAGATCCGGATAGGCAGTGCCTCCCGTATCAATAGATGTCAGTGTTTCAAATGCATCATCTATCATTTCGAGCCGGTAATAAAGCTTGCCAAGGAAAAATTTCATTAAAGGGTCCTGTGGATTTTTCGAGAGGTTGTTTTTGTAAATCCTTATAAGTCTTGCCGGTTCACCAACATTAATCAGTAAGTCCTCAAGCCTTGAAAGGATGACCATGGATGAAGTTTGTTCATAACCCTTCTCAAGGAGATTAATTGCCTCCTCAGTTTCACCTTCCCTTAAAAGCACTTCCGTAAGCCCTAATGTTGCAGGAATAAAATCCTTTTCTAATCTTAATACTGTCCTGAATGCCTTTTTTGCCTTTTCAAGCTCTCCGTTTTCAAGACTGTACCTGCCATATTCATATTTGTATCCAGCAAGGTTTTGCCTCTCACGGTTTCTATCCTTTTCTGTATGTTCATTTTTAAATATTGCCTTCTGAACAAAGATAAGGTCATCCCACCTGTCCAGCCTTTCAAGTATATCCCTTTTCTTGTACAGAGCTGAGAGGTTCCCCTCGTCTATCTCGAGTATCTCTTCAATATACCTCAGGGTATCCGGCCACCTGCCTGTTCTTTCCATAAGCCGTTCCAGGGCAAACAATGCTTCAAGGCTCTGGGGATTAAGATCCCATGCCTTCTGATAGTATTCGCGTGCCTTCTGGAAATCTTCTTCAGAAATGGCAATATCGCCAAGCCTGAGTAATGCATTTAGATATTCCGGCTCTTCTGTTAGAACTTCCCCAAGCAATTCTTTAGCCTCATTCTGATTATGATGAGCATGCAGATAGTTCACCGCCTTTGAGTATAATTCCTGAACCTTTGCCTCTTTCTTATGTTTTTTCTGGTACTGCCAGCTATCCAGGAATTTTTTTGTATCTCTTACCACAAAAACCAAAAGCATTACAAGGGCGCCTACTGCGCCCGATAATAATACTAAGGCGATTGTGGGGGTTTCATAAGTCTTACCGAATGGTATTTTTACAGTGGTAACTTCTTGATTGAAGATAGCAAATACGGCAAGTACTGCGATAAATAATACAAATATAAAGATAGCAAGTTTACTCATTATTGATTATATTCTTGTCCGCCGCCGCCGATCTCAGATAACTGGATTCTTTTGGCATCGATCCAGAGTTTTTCAAGCTCATAAAATGCCCTCGTCTCCTCTTTAAATATATGGATAATAATGTCTCCATAGTCTATAAGAACCCAGTGGCTATATTTTAATCCCTCAATCCCGAGAGGTTTAATACCCATCTCATTAAATTTTTCTTCGATCAGTTCTGCGATTGCTTTTACCTGTGGAGTACTTTCTCCAGAGCAGATAACAAAAAAATCTGCCATTGTAGTCAGGTCCTTTAAATCGAGGATAAGGACATCCTTTGCTTTCTTATCCAGGGCTGCCCTTGCTGCTTTGAGGGCTTTATCTTTGCTTTCTAAAGGTTTCCCCTCCCTTCCATTCTTTACTTTTCCTTCCTCATTTCTTAATTCTTATTTATTACAATACAGCTTATTAGCAATTATATAGGATTCAACCTCTGCTGGCAACAGATATTTTATGCTTTTACCCTCCTTCAGGAGTCTCCTGATTCCTGTTGACGATATCCCTATTGGAGTAAGTCTGAGAAAGGTGGCATTCCTGCTGCTTTTAAGTTTTATCGTATATGTTTCAATCTCTGCATTATCAAGCCTTTTTAGAATTCTTCTGTTGATTTTAATATAGGGTGATATCTGCAGATCAATGAATCTGAAGTCATGCCTTGAGATAATAACAAAGTTGGCAAGTGTAATCAACCTTTCAGGGTACCACCAGTTTGTGACGTCGAGAAAGGCATCTATCCCGAGAATAAAGGAAAACTCTATCTCAGGATTATTTTTTTTCAACTTCTCAACTGTTTTTACAGTGTATGACTTTCCAGACAGCCTGCATTCTATATCTGATAGTTCAAAAAGACGGTTAGTAACAATAGCAAGCCTTGTCATCTTGTATCTGTGTTTTGCATCTGCGAGCTCTTTTATTTTTAGGGGAGGACTTCCAGAAGGGATAAAAAGAATCTTGTCAAACTCGAGCTTTTCCCTTACCTCCTCAGCAGCCCTCAGGTGTCCATAATGTATAGGGTTAAATGTCCCGCCGAATATGCCTACTTTCAATATTGTCTATTCCCTTAATTGTCCACTTCCTAAAACTATAAACTTTGTACAAGTAAGTTCCTCAAGCCCCATCGGCCCCCTTGCATGGATTTTATCAGTAGATATCCCTATCTCTGCTCCAAGACCGAACTGGAAACCGTCGTTAAGTCTGGTAGAGGCATTCACAAAGACCGCTGATGAATCAACCTCCTTCAGAAATCGCATGGCCTTATCATAACTATTTGTCACGATCGCATCTGAATGTGCGGAGCCGTATTTTGCAATATGTACCATTGCATCATCTATACCTTCTACAATTTTTACATTTAATATAAGGTCAAGATATTCTTTGTAATAATCCTCTTCCCTAACATTCTCAAGAGATGCGTCTGCCTTTTTCGTTAAAGGACATCCCTTCAGTTTTACACCTCCCTCTTTGAACTTCTTTATCATAGCAGGCAGAAAAGCCTTTGCAATCTTCTTATCAACGAGCATCGTCTCCATTGCATTGCAGGTGCCCGGCCTCTGCACCTTAGCATTAAAGCAAATCTCTTCTGCCATCTTTAAGTCAGCATCCCAGTCAACAAACACATGACAGACACCTTTATAATGCTTAAGGACAGGAATCCTTGAATTTTCAGTAACAGCCCTGATCAGCTCTTCACCGCCTCTCGGTATTATCAGATCAACAATTCCTTCGAGCTTGAGCATCTCCATTACTGCCTTTCTGTCAGATATATCTATAAAGGTTACAGCGCCTTGAGGAAGCCCCTGTTGTTTTACAACATCTTTTAAAACGGTTACGATCGCCTTGTTTGAGTTAATAGCCTCAGAGCCTCCCCTGAGAATAATAGCATTCCCAGCCTTAAGACACAGGCCTGTTACATCTGCTGTAACATTTGGCCTTGACTCATAGATAATCCCGATAACACCGATGGGCACACGCATCTTTCCGACGGTCATTCCATTCGGTCTCTGCCGCATCTTTATTATTTCGCCAACAGGGTCAGGCAGGGCTGCGATTTCAACAAGCCCTTGTGCCATCTCATTTATGCGCTTATCGTTCAGTGTAAGCCTGTCAAGCAATGCCTTTGAAAGACCTTTCTCTTTAGCAAATTTTATGTCTTTCCTATTCTCAGAGATAAGTTCCTTTGCCCTTTTTTGCAATGCCTCTGCCATCTTGATAAGTGCAGCATTTTTTTGCCTTGAAGATGCCTTTGCGAGTGAGTAGGCACCCTCTTTTGCTTCTTTCGCCTTTTTGAGAACATATGCCTTTATGTCCATAGATTGCCTCCATTATACAATAATTTGTCGTTTATAGGCCCGCCTGAAACAGACTGAAACAGTCTTTCCCAGTCAGTATTTTAAGTATAAATATACCACAGATTGACTTACTGTTGCCCTACTTTTAAAATGTCTTATGCCACAGATTAAGATCCTTCCACCTGATTTAAGGAATAAGATTGCAGCAGGCGAGGTTATTGAAAGACCTGCCTCTGTTGTTAAGGAGCTGATAGAAAATTCAATCGATGCAGGTAGCACTGATATAAGGATAGACATTCTTTATGGTGGTAAGCGACTCATCAGGGTCTCAGACAATGGCACAGGCATGGACAAAGAAGATGCCCTGCTCGCATTCGAAAGACATGCAACAAGCAAACTTGTCACCGAGGATGATCTCTTTAATATAAAAACAATGGGATTTAGAGGTGAGGCACTTTCATCTATCGCATCTGTTTCAAAGGTTAAACTCATCACAGGTCTGAAAAATTCACCCCCCCAGCCCCCCCTTAGCAAGGGGGGGACGAGAGGGGGGGTGGGTATATCTGTTGAAATATATGGCGGTGAGGTAAAAGAGATAAAAGATTCTCCTTCTATCGGCACATCTGTTGAGGTCAGGGATTTATTTTTCAATACCCCTGCAAGAAAGAAGTTCCTTAAATCAAACAGCACAGAGCTTTTTCACATTATAGATACAGTTACAAAAGAGGCCCTTTCTCACTGGGAAATAGGCTTCAGGCTTACTCATAACAATCAGGAAACCATAAATCTCCCTCCATCATCATATTCAAAAGAACGTATAATGCAGGTCTATGGAGACGAGTTTTTTGATAGCCTTATAGAGGTTAATAATCCCACCCGCCCCCCTTTAGAAAAGAGGGGTGAGGGGGGATTTAAAAGAGGAGGACAACGAGGGGAGATTAATGTGAAGATGAATGCGTTTGTAACAAAAGGCGAAAACTTCAGAAACAGCAGATCCCATCAGTTCATCTTTATAAATAAGAGGCCGATAAAAGATCAATCCCTTTCTCATGCAGTATATAATGCTTACGAAGGTATTCTTCCCCGTGATAAGCATCCTGTCTTTTTTCTCTTCCTCGACATTGACCCCAGGAAGGTGGACTTCAATGTTCACCCTACAAAACGCGAGGTAAGGTTTGAGGATAAAGAATCCATTTATCGTTTTGTAAATTCCGGCATCAGAGAAACTGTAAGAGGAGAGCGAACCGAATACATAAAACAATTTATGGAAACGCCTGTTAAGGATTCCTCGGAACCATTTTTAGGCGATTATTCATCCCTTCGTCCCTCGTCCTTCGTCCCTCACGAATCTATGGTGTCAGAAACCCCTGAATTTGCATATAAACCTCATCTGCCTTTTATTTATCTCGGGGACACTTTTATTGCTATTTCAGGCAAGGGAGGTCTTACACTCGTAGACCACCACGCTGCCCATGAGAGGATTCTTTATGAAAAGTTTTTAAAAGGAATTAATCTTAATTCTCACCAATTATTATTCCCACGGCAGGTAAAATTATCGCCAAAGGAATATAGAATCCTACTTGATAATGTTTCAATACTCAGGGATTTTGGAATAGAGGTAGATGATTTTGGACATGAGACTGTTATTGTCCGCTCACTCCCTGATGTCTTAAAGGAAACTGATATCAGAGGTATTCTCTCAGATATTTCGTCATGTATTATAGAAGGCGTTGCTCCGGATAAATCCCTTAAAGAGGTCCTCGCTGCAAGGATTGCCTGCCATAGCTCAGTAAGAGGTAAAGAAATCCTTAATCAGGAAGAACTCTCAAATCTTATCTCTGATCTTGAGCAAGCAGACCAACCTGATCAATGCCCTCATGGCAGACCAACAAGAATTTTCCTTTCCCTTGATGATCTGAAGAAGATGTTTAAGAGGAAATGAATAAAGTCCTTATCCTCCTTGGCCCTACCGGTGTCGGAAAAACTGGTGTCTCAATCCTTCTTGCAAAGGCACTAAATACGGAGATAATTAGTGCAGATTCAATGCAGATTTACAGGCATATGGACATCGGAACTGCGAAGCCCTCAAAGGAAGAAAGGGCTACAGTAAGACACCATATGATTGATATTGTTAACCCTTCTGAGGCATACAGTACAGGGAAATATATTGAGGCGGTAGTGCCCATCATTGAAGGGTTACATAAAACAGAAAGGATTCCGGTCGTGGTTGGTGGAACAGGTCTTTATATTAAGGCCATGACAAAAGGTATTTTCAGCGGACCATCTGCTGACTGGACATTAAGAGAATATCTCCTTTCTATGGAAAAAGAAGAAAATGGATCTTTATATAATTACTTAAAAGAACTTGATCCTGAAGCTGCAGAAAAAATAACACCAAATGATACGCGAAGGATTATAAGGGCTTTAGAAGTTTGTCTGAAAAGTAAAGAAACCCTGTCAGAGATGCAGAAAAAACTCACCAGGCCACTCCCCTATGAGTTTATTAAGATTGGCCTTTCAAGAGAGAGAAAAGAGCTTTACAATATGATAGAAAAGAGAGTTGATAAAATGATAATTGATGGGTTAGTTAACGAAGTTAAGAAGGCAATAGAGATGATAGGAAATTCAGAGATTCCCTTGCCCTCGATGCAGGCGATTGGATATAAAGACATTGCAATGTATCTTCAAGGGCAGATCACTTTAGATGAGGCCATCAGACTCGTAAAAAGAGGAACGAAAAGATATGCTAAGAGGCAGTTCACATGGTTCAGAAAGGAAGAAGATATTCACTGGGTTAATATAACAGGCATTAATGAAAGCCATGAGGCTTTTATGCGTGTTAATGATATTCTTAAACCTCTATTAAATGATAAGCAGGGCTGGCTGGAGCGATATTAGAGATTTTTCGGTAACAGTTCTTAGCGAAATACAACGGATACAACTACAATTAACCTGTAAAGGCTGGACATAGTGTTTAAGCGGTTTCTTTTGCCGATAGTCCAAAAGAATAATTTTAAAGTAAAGAGGCAAAAGCCTCGGAGGTCCCGAAAGCTTTCGGGACCGAGAATGAGCGAAAATACTATGTCCTGCCTTTAACAACTTGCGTAGAACTGTTGAAAAATATCGTGGTTAGCGAAAGCCTGTCCTGCTTATCAAGCGCAGAAGTCTTGCAATATTAAGAAAAATACTTTAAGGTAAAAAGAAAAAATAAAAGGAGAAGAGGCTATGATTACTGCCGGTAAGTCCCTGAACCTTCAGGATAATTATCTGAACCAACTCAGGAAGGACAAAACCCCTGTAGTTATCTATCTTACTAATGGAGTGAGGTTAAAAGGCATAATAAAAGGATTCGATAACTTTGTGATACTTTTAAAAGAAAATACCCACTTACTCATTTACAAGCATGCTATATCAACAATAGTACCTGAAAGGGAGATAGAGATAGGATTTGAAGACCAGCAGCAACCTCAGTAACCCTTTTCCGACTGCAGACCTGATAATTGAGTATAATAGAGGTATTGTACTGATAAAGAGGAAAAATCCGCCTGAAGGGTGGGCTCTGCCAGGAGGTTTTGTAGAATATGGGGAGAGCCTTGAGGCAGCCGCTGTAAGGGAGGCAAAAGAAGAGACAGGGCTCGATATTGAACTACTAAGGCAGTTTCATGCATACTCTGATCCAAAGAGGGATCCAAGGCATCATACGATAACGATAGTTTTTATAGCAACGGCTAAAGGCAAAGCAAGCGCAGGAGACGATGCAAAAGAGATTGGTGTATTTAGTAAAGATACACTGCCTGAGCAGATAGCCTTTGACCACAGAGATATCATAAATGATTATTATTCAGGGAGGTATTGATTAGATGCTCAAGGTGATGCGAAAACACGCAAAGTATTTCTATTTTCTTTTCTTTATGATAATAATAAGTTTTATAGGTTGGGGTGTAGGCACTGTAGATAAAACAGGCAAGGGTGATATTCTAGCAGAGGTTGGGAAACATAAGATAACTACTGAGGAATATTGGAGGACTTATGATAGGATATTCCGTTTTTACAGAGAGATATACAAAGACAAGTTTAATGAAGAGATGGAAAAAAAGATGAATCTGAAAGGGAATGTCCTCGACTCAATGATAAATGAGCGGGTATTACTTATAGCTGCTAAAGAAGCAGATATTAGTATAAGTGACGAAGAACTTCAAGAATCAATAACACATGAACCAGCTTTTTTGAGAAATGGTGTATTCGACAACGATGTGTATCTTAACAGGCTGAGGCTGAACATGATAACTCCTGAGGCATACGAGAGTTCAAAACGCCAGGAACTGACGCTCAAAAAAATGAGACGTTTAATAGAACTGTCTGTTGATGCAACAGATATTAACTCTAATTTAAAACAGGTATCTGGTGACAACCAGTTAGTAAAGATGCTCAGTGAGCAAATGCTTAATGACAGAAAAGAAAAGGCAGTTAAGTCATATATTGAAGGTCTTAAAAAACAGATAAAAATCAAGATCAACAAACAGCTCATTGCCTGATAAAGACCGTTTGAATGTCTTGAAAACCCTCAGATTTTTATAGTAGCATAATCTATATGTGCCGAAGTGGTGGAACCTGGTAGACACGCACGTTTGAGGGGCGTGTGGGGTAACCCATGCGGGTTCAAATCCCGCCTTCGGCACCACTGCTTACAGAAATACTTTCAGGTGCCTCCGTCAATCTTTATATAAAACTATGTTTGGTGACTTATTATCACGGAATTCAGGATTTCGATCCGTAACCGGGAGCCCCGCGAAACAGTTCGCCCTGTAAATCACGAAAGATAACGATTATAGTTGCTTCTGATTAAAAATAGTAAATAACAGAGCTCAAAAGCTGAAAATGGGTTAGATATTCTCCTTATCAAGCTAATTGGTTCTTGAAATATATTCATAAAAGAGTAAACTAAAAATTAAGAGAAGAAATTGCGATACTCAGGACGGGATTAAACCTGAGGTTCGTAAGAAGTAAAGGGAGCAGGAGTTGGATGCGGTGATCAGCCTTCTGTAGCACAGGAGGAAAGAAGCATCCGCCGAAGCACCTTGGAAAGCTCAGGTTCCCGGACTGAGGTCGCAAGTTATTCTGGAGCCATATAAGGGTATTTGGGCATCCTGCCAAGGCTAAGACAGAAGTAGACGTTGCCGGCGTAGAGGCTGTCCAATCAACTCGCACCCTTAAAATGGCTCTATTTATTTTGTGTCCAACTTACGCCTGATGTCTCATCATACGAACCTTTTGGGAAGCAAACTTCACCGCGCTATACGTAACAAAACCTACTTTTTCTAATGTTATCAGTTAGTTAAATCCTATTTACCATTATCCCTTTTTTGTCCCATTCAAAGCCATCATCTCTTATCGGCTGGGTCCTCTGCAGTACAACGTTAATAGCCT
>JBGQLV010000046.1:0-24027 GCA_041500225.1 Thermodesulfovibrionia bacterium
GCTATAAGTAAGGATACATTCTTGTCATTCTCCGGCTTGACCGGGGAATCCAGAAAACCTCTGGATGCCCGCTTACGACCTGCGGGCATGACGACAAAATTAAGTTGCATGTGTCCTTATTAATGACCGCATTAGTATATTAAGGTTAGGTTTACACATGCCTTTTATTTTTAGTTCCTTCAAATAATCCAAATTCATTCTTATAAGTGATATTTAAATGGCTGTATGCCCTTTCTGAAGCCTTTCTTCCATGTGATGTTCTGATTATAAAGTCTGATTTCAATAGAAAAGGTTCAACCACATCTAATAAAACATCTGTCTCTATCTGGAGAGTTGAAGCAAGTGCTTCAATACCGACAGGTCCGCCTTTATAATTCAGGATAATAGTTTTCAGCAATTTTCTGTCTGTTTCTCCCAAACCATGCTCATCAATACCTTCGAGGGCTAAAGCATCCATGGCTACATCTCTCGTTATTTTTCCTTGAGCTCTAACTTGTGCATAGTCACGAACACGTTTTAATAACCTATTTGCGACTCTTGGAGTTCCCCTTGCCCTGCGGGCTATTTCATAAGTGCCATCCTGCTCTATAGCTATACCTAATATTGCCGAGGAACGGTTTACAATTTGGATCAGATCTTTTTCAATATAAAAATCCAGATCTCTTGTAATACCAAATCTTTCTCTCAAGGGTGATGATAACAGGCCGGATCTGGTTGTTGCACCGATTAAAGTAAAAGGTTCAAGCCTGTATCTGTGAGTTCTTGCATGTACACCTTTGTCGAATATGAAATCCACTGCAAAGTCTTCCATTGCCGGATAAAGGAATTCCTCGACAGTTTTCGGTAGCCTGTGTATTTCATCAATAAAAAAAACATCACCTCTTTCCATATGTGTCAGAATACCCATCAAGTCGCCGCCTTTTTCTAAAGCCGGGCCGGAGGATGTAATAATCTTAGTACCCATCTCATTGGCAATGATATGAGCTAACGTTGTCTTTCCCAACCCCGGAGGGCCGTTAAACAAGATGTGGTCTATAGGTTCTTTCCTTTGCAACGCAGCCTCTATCGCAATCTTTAGTGTTTCTACTATTTTATCTTGCCCTATATATTCAGAAAGCCGCTTGGGTCTTAAGGTTAAGTTGTTATCTTCATCGGAAGGGCTTTTTTCTTCTAAAATTTCCGGAATCTTATTTGTCTCTTCGTAGATCACGCCTTTTGACCTCTGTAGACTTCCTCAAATAATTCTTCAGACGAACTTATACGGGGATTCCGTTTCATAGCTTCTTCTATCATCTTCCGTGCTTCTATCAGCTTATGACCCAATTGTCTCACAAGAACATCCTCGACTTCTTTCCTGAAATCTTCTACAACTTCGGGTGGTAATTCTATCTCCGGCATTAATGCATACATTGCCACCTTTCCTTTAAGAGTAGCGACAATCTTATCAGCTTTTCTTTCACCAATGCCTTTTAACTGCTTTAAGGCTCTCGTATCTTTTTCTTCTATGGAACGAGCTATTTCTCTCACGGGTTTTGTCAGGGCCTTAACAGCCGCAGTAGGGCCAATATCTTCAACAGATATGAAAAGCTCAAAGAATTTTTTTTCAAAAGGATGCTTGAATCCTACAAGAACAGGCTTAGGCTGTCTTTCTGTCTGGTTATATGAGATGTGTAATTTTAATTCTAATTCATTATCGGGGTTCTTGTTCTTATCTCTCTTAATTTCGTTCATCACATAAGCCGGGATTAATATATCATAACCTGTTCCACCAACAAACAATGTAATTCGATCATCATATATTTCTTTTAGTTTTCCTTCCAGATAAGATATCATTTATATCTCTCTGGCGTCTTTCTATAAAATGCAGTTAAGGCTACAGCCAATGCGTCTGAGGCATGAAAAGATTTAACATTAGTGATCTTAAGCAATTTTTTTATAGTCTCTTTAACTTGATATTTATCTGCTCCGCCATGTCCTACTAAAGAATTTTTTACCTCTTTTGGCGTGATCTCAATCATCGAGACATTATTTTGGAAAACAGATATATATATGATACCTAAAACCCCACCTAATAATATACCAGCTCTAGGGTATCTGACCAGAGAAAATACATTCTCTACAGCAATTAAGTCTGGATGTAATGTGCGTATCAAATGATTTATGTCAGAATGAATCTGGAACAGTCTGTTGGAGATATGTTCTTTTGGAGATGTTTTAATATAACCGCATTTAAGTAAAGATGAAGCGTTTTTATCACATTTGATAGCCCCAAAACCAGTACTGGCTAAACCTGGGTCCAAACCTAAAATGATAAGGTTATTTTTTCCTTGGTGCTTCAAATAGTATCTCTTCTACCATCTGGCATATGATATGTCCGAGTGTTATGTGGGTCTCCTGAATTCGCGGTGTGTTATCAGATGGGACGATGAATGTATATGTTGCCTTAGATGCAAGTTTCTCTCCTTTTAGGCCGGTAAATGCAACTGTTGTTAATTTCTTCTTTTTTGCAACATCCATCGCCTTAAGGATATTAGGTGAATTTCCACTTGTACTGATTGCAATTACAACGTCACCCTCGTCTGCAAGGGCTTTAAGCTGTTTTGCAAAGACTTCAGAAAAATCATAATCGTTAGCAATTGAGGTTATCACTGCCATGTCAGTATTGAGCGCGATAGCTGGAAGACCAGGACGATCTTTCTTGAACCTATTAATAAACTCTGCCGCGATGTGCGAGGCGTCAGTTGAACTCCCGCCATTGCCAAAAAGGATTAGTTTTTTCCCATCATTGAAGGCATTGGCGATAGCCTTTGCAACCTCAATGATTTTATCAATATTTTTTTCCTCTGCAAATTTCTCTTTAACGTTGATGCTTTCTTCAAATGCCTTAAGTATTTTGTCTTTCATATCAGCAAGGTTATTAGTTTTTTCCGCCCCGGCAAATTCGCCTGAGGCGAACATGATACCTCTATTTCTTAATTAGAGTAACCAAATCAGAGTTTTTATGTCAATCAGTTATATAACTTTTTTACCAAAATCCTTGACCTTTCAATAACTCTATGTAATACTATTCGCGAAGTTTCGGAAGTTTTGCTGTATACAGCCTCAAGGACTATGAATCTTGCGGCTTCTTTATGGCAAGATTCCGTAATCTTCGATTATTATTTATTTGCAAGGAGGTGTAGCAGCATGGTAAAGGGAACCGTTAAGTGGTTCAATGAATCCAAGGGTTTTGGATTCATCACCAAGGAAGACGGCGGAGATGTTTTTGTTCACTATTCTGAAATTCAGGGAAATGGGTTTAAATCCCTGTCCGAAGGTCAGGCAGTGAGCTTCGAAGTTGTTGATGGTCCTAAGGGTCCAAAAGCAGCAAACGTTACAAAACTCTAAGCCAAAAAATGCAGGTCTCGATTTATCGAGACCTGCATTATCAATAATGCCAATCTTATTTTTCCCTTCATTATTATCATAATAAGAAACAAAAAGGATAAGGAAAATTAGTAATCCCCCTTTATCCCCTCGGTTGCAAGTCGTACCAACCTTTAGAAAAGAGGGAGTCATAATGCTGAGAGTCCAGAAATTTGCTAATTTATCCCCCTCTTTTTTGAAGAGGGGTTAGGGGAGATTAACAAAAACAATTGATTCACATTCACATGCCATGATGTTACAATTTATCAAACAGGTGTGATAAGGAGCATTGCTGATGGATTCAGAGGAACACTTAGAGATAGTCAATAATAGGGGCGAGGTTATCGGTTATGCGCCGAGATCCGAGATTCACGGCAACCCGGCTTTGATTCACAGGGTAGTGCATGTGCTTGTATTTAATAAAAAGGGAGAACTTCTTTTACAGAAACGTTCACAAAATAAGGATGTTGCTCCTGGGAAATGGGATACATCGGTTGGGGGGCATGTGGGAATAGGTGAAGAACTGCATTTTTCATCCAGAAGAGAGATGCATGAGGAACTCGGGGTTAGCGGTTGCGAACTCGAATGTCTATATACATATATTCATAGCAATCTGTATGAAACAGAGCTTGTTACTACTTATCGATGTATATATGATGGCGATATCTCTTTTAATAATAATGAGATTGAGGAAATAAGATTCTGGAGTTTTGATGAGATAAGAGAAGTCATGGGCAAAAATATGTTAAGCGATAATTTTGAGAATGAATTTAAGACTTATCTTGGTTATCACCTGCCGCGATAATAAGTATTCTGATTAACGAACTTATCTATACGGAATAAAAACGATATCTCTTATCTCTGCTGGAGGGCCTTCTTTTGAAGGGCCCAGAGCAGTTACCCTGTAGTTCCTTTTCGTTGATGGTTTATCTTTATCAAGGAATGCAGGAGTCTGAGTCTCTCCAATAAATATAAAACCCTCTTTTTTATTTATTTCTCTGTAAACCTTATAGCCGGCTACCCATGTCTCAGGGGCTTCTTTCCAGATGAGATATACATTCTCCTTTTTAACCACTGCCTGAAGGCCTGAGGGAGAAGATGGAATAAATTCGAACGGATTTATCTCAATCTCCTCTGAAGCAGCTCCTTCATCCCTTATATCGCTTCCTACAAGGCTTCTTATCGTATAATAGACAGGCCCTTTTATATCAAAGTTATCCCTGAATGAAGTTTCTTTCACTGGTTCTTTATTCACAGGCATTAATTGATATGTGCCTTTCTCATTACTTTTATAGATGTTATACATGATTCTATCTCCTGCACTTTCCCAGTTCAATATCAAAGAGTCATGTTCTATCTTAAATAGAATGTTTCCGGGAGGAGGGCTGATTTCAGGAACAATTTGTATAATATTTGAGTCATTGCTTATTATACCTTTCAAATTCTGGGAAACAATTTTATATTTGTACGTAGAGCCTGTTTTAAAATCATTATCTATATAAGACCGTTTATTGTTTTCAAGGGTGGCAATCTTTTCAAAGTCCCCACCTGTTGATTTCATCAGATAAAATCCCTTTATTGCCGGTTCTTTATCTTTTGGAAACTCCCACAGGAGGATAATCTCTGATTCTCTGTGGATGGCCCTGAGCACAGAAGGCGGGTCTGGCTTTTCGTATGATTTAAGTGTAGGGTCGCCTTTTTTGCCGCATGATGTAAGTAAGCAGCAAGCAGTAAGCAGTAAGCAGTAAAAAACTAAAAATCCCGACCTGAATTTCGACTTCCGGATTCTGTATTTTTTGCTCTCTTCTATAATTCCTTTATGTTTCAAGTTAAGATAGTTCCCTATAATCTACTTACTACTTACTGTTTTCCTGAGTCTTCTTATCTGTTTTATAACTTCGTCAAGCGATGTGCCACCCAGAGATTTTTTATTCCTTACGGATTCTTCTGCTTTTAGACAGGAATAGATATCGCTTGTAATTAAATTTGAAAAGGTATTCAATTCTTTTAATGTGAGATCTTCAAATCTTTTTTTCTTTTCAATACAATAAAGTACAATCTTACCTGTGATTTCATGAGCTTTCCTGAAAGGGATCCCCTTTTTTACAAGGTACTCTGCGATATCAGTTGCAGTCGAATAGGCGTTTCCTGCAGTTTTATGCATTCTCTTTGTATTAAATCTTGTAACAGGCAACATTTCATTCAGGATAATGAGACAGGATTTGACTGTATCCACTGTATCAAAAACAGGCAATTTGTCTTCCTGTAAATCCCTGTTATATGAGAGTGGAAGGCCTTTCATTACAGTTAAAAGAGATAACAGATTTCCATAGACCCTCCCTGTTTTTCCTCTGATGAGTTCTGCCACATCCGGATTTTTTTTCTGAGGCATTATGCTTGACCCTGTCGTGTAAGCGTCAGGTAGTTCAATGAACCTGAATTCCTCTGCCGACCATAATATAAGTTCCTCGGCAAGTCTTGAAAGGTGCATGATAAGTAAGGCAGTATTTGATAGGAACTCTATTGCAAAGTCCCTGTCAGATACCGCATCAATGCTATTTTGAGAGATTCCTTCGAAACCGAGAAGTTTTGCGACATAAACCCTATTTATAGGAAGGGCTGTTCCTGCAATAGCACAAGAGCCTAATGGAAGTAGATTTATCCTTTTTGATGCATCTTTAAGTCTTTCAACATCCCTCTGCAGCATTTCAACATAGGCGAGCAGGTGATGAGAAAGTAGTACAGGCTGTGCCCTTTGCATATGTGTATAACCAGGCATTAATGAATTGAGGTGTTTTGTTGCTATATTAAGAAGTGTCTTCTGGAATTTCTTTATGAGTGATAATATCTCTCTCGTTTCTGCCCTTAGGTATAATCTTAGGTCAAGTGCTACCTGATCGTTCCGTGATCGTGCTGTATGAAGTTTTCCACCAGCATCACCTATTTTTTTTATGAGTGCAGCCTCGATATTCATATGAATATCCTCGAGGTCTTTTCTGAACCTGAACTTTCCTGACTCTATCTCGTGTGCTATATCTCTGAGCCCATTGATTATCTTTTCAGAATCCTCTTTCGGGATTATCCCCTGTTTACCGAGCATCTTTGCATGTGCAATACTTCCTCTGACATCGTATCTCCATAAACGGTGGTCAAATGAGATAGACTCTGTGAAGGATTCCACAATCTTTGAGGTCTTTTCCCTGAACCTTCCTGCCCAGGGTTTTTTCATGTTTTTTTCCTGAACCCCATTGTTATATCTTCAAGCTGTTTAAAGACCTCGAATGTAACAGGTCAGTAAGTGGCATTACAGATATATTGCCTTTTATCGAAGCCATACAGCCTTCCTAAATAACTCCTTTCAGCTAATTACATAGAAGAACGAATCCTATAATAATAAAGGTCAAGGTAGATACTGTCAAGATAGGGCCTATTGATATTATCAGACATGGAACACCTTTGCGGGTTCAAGACTAATGGGTCAATGACTCGTAGAGACTCGACAAATAGCAATAAATGGTCGCTGTCCTTTGGGACTATTTTAGGCAATCATCCCGCCACAGGCAGTTAAACTGCTCGCATGCTCCTGCGGTAGCACCACCAAAACAGTCAAAGTTTCCTTCAGATCGCTGGATGGCACGGATAATATCATCTTTCTTCATATTCCCGGCCATTACACCTTTTCCCTTCGCAATCTCTTTTACATGTTTTAGAGTCATAATTATCCTCCTTGCTTAGGTAAACAGTATACCAAATCTACTTTACTATTTTCAAACTGATATCTACTGCTACTGCAGAATGTGTGAGTGCACCAACAGAAATTAGATCAACACCTGCCTCAGCAATATCTCTTACATTTTCGAGTTTAACGCCGCCGGATGCCTCAAGTAAAACTCTGCCGTTTGATATCTTCACAGCCTCTTTTATATCACTAACCGACATATTGTCTAACATTACTATATCTGCACCAGCCTTTATTGCTTCTTTAAGGTCATAAAGATTTTCAACCTCTACCTCTATTTTGGCAAGATGGTAACTACTTTTTGCAAGTTTTACAGCTTCTTTAATGCTGCCTACTGCCTCTATGTGATTATCCTTTATAAGGATACCGTCAAAAAGACCAAACCTGTGGTTACCTCCCCCGCCCATTCTTACTGCATATTTTTCCATGAATCTCTGGCATGGAGTTGTCTTTCTTGTATCAACTATCTTTGCCTTTAGTCCTTTAATCCTATCAATATACATACTGGTAAGGGTTGCAATACCGGAGAGTCTCTGTAGTATATTCAGACTTACTCTTTCTCCTGAGAGAATAGCCCGGGTTTTTCCATGTACCTCAGCAACCACATCTCCTTTTATGACATTGCCACCTTCATTATAAAACATCTTGAAGGAAATTGAAGGGTCAAGTATTTGAAAAACCTCTCTTGAAAAAGGAAGACCGGCCAGAACAAAATTTCCTTTTGCTATATAAAGTGCCCTTGATTCATTCTCATCAGGTATCAGGAGGGATGTAGTAATATCACCAGGACCTATATCTTCTTCAAGGGCGCGATGAATTAGATCGATAACACTTGAAGGAATCTCCATCCTATTTCCTTCCGGATAATAAAGAGAGAAAACCCCAGACTCCTCCAAAAACAGCGCCTAAGGCAAGGGCAGAATGCCAGTCAAGAAGCGTTGTTACGTTTCCTTCGATCTTATTGGCGACAAGAAGGAATGCAGAAGTATTTTCTGACTTCACATCCTTTCCAGCCATAAAGCCTACAGCAGACCTGTTAATAGTTGTCTGTTCCCTTGAAATGGACATGGGAGAAAATGAAAAATTTATAGATACATTGTCAGCAGCGGTAACAGCGCTTATGCTCTGATTAAGACTTATATCATGACCTCTTAGGATAGCAGTTGCCCCCTGTGTAACCTCTACCTTTTCTCCGTCTATGCTGAGTGCTCCTACCTGCTGGAGCTCGATATGACCTCCTTCAACAGCCCTGACAGTGCTCTGTTTTATATTGATAAACTCCCCCTCAATAAATTCGAAGTCACTTTTTTCAAGTTCCCTTCCTTTTCTATGAGTCATTTCTCACCTCCACATCTTTAAGCATTTTAATACTCTCCATGATCCTTCTTTTTATAATTATCAGTTCTTCATATTTTGCCTTTTCCTTATCAACAATCTCTCTGGGTGCCCTCTGGAGGAAATCCTCATTAAAAAGTTTCTTGTTCAAAGACACGATAGACACATCTACCTTTGCCTCCTCTTTCTTAAGTCTATCGACTTCTGCAGCAATATTCAATACCCCTTTGAGGGGAACATATATCTCCATAGAACTCTTAACAGAGGTTGCAGAGCACTCTGGCTTCTCAATGTTCATACCTATCTTAATTTCGCCAGCTTTTGCAAGGTTTTTGAGATATTGCATGTTTCCCTTCAATATTTTCTCTGCCATTTGAGTAAATGTTTTTATCATAACTTTAAGTTTGAAAGATGGGGATATGTTCAGTTCTCCCCTGATAGTTCTTATTCCCATTACAGCCTCTATGATGTATGACATGTCTTCTTCTGCCTGGTAGTCTCTTGGTAAAGACTTCGGATAATCAGAGACCATAATACTTTCTTTAATTCCTGATTCATTACCTATTTGAGGTCGGAGTTCGGAGTTTCCACCCCCTCCCTTGCCCTCCCCCCTCGAGGGGGAGGGTTGGGTGGGGGGTCTGACTTCTTCAGTCTCCGGCAGATGACTTTTTACATGCGGTATCGTCTGCCAAATCTCTTCTGTAACAAAGGGCATAAAAGGATGTAGCAGTCGCAAGGATGTATCGAGCGTATACAGGAGACACCACCTGACGCCAATTTCTGATTTCGGATCCTGGAGTTCGGATTTTGTCATCTCAAGATACCAGTCACAGAATTCATGCCAGATAAACTGGTATATACTACTTGCTGCGTCATTAAACCGATATTCTTCGAGCGCCCTGTTTATATCATCTGCTATAGCGGCAAGTCTGCTCAATATCCATTTACTTGCAAGATCAGATGGCCAGTAAGGAGTGCCATCGCGAATAGGACACGGTGGAACGGAGACACGGTGAAACGGGGAGTTTTCCGATTCTCCGATTCTCCGATTCTCCGATTCTGCTTTTATATTCATCATAATAAATCTTGCTGCGTTCCAGAGTTTATTTACAAAATGTCTGTACCCTTCAACCCTTTCTTCAGAAAATTTAATATCGCGTCCCTGCGCAGCAAAAGCAGCAAGTGTAAACCTGAATGCGTCTGTACCGTATCTGTCAATCATTATCAAAGGATCAACAACATTACCTTTTGATTTGGACATCTTATGGCCTTTTAAATCCCTGATAAGTGCATGTATATAAACGTCCCTGAAAGGTACGTCTCCCATGAATTTAAGTCCCATCATTATCATCCTTGCAACCCAGAAAAAGATTATATCGAACCCTGTTACAAGAACGCTTGTAGGATAGAAAATCTTAAGATCATCAGTATTATCAGGCCAGCCGAGTGTAGAAAATGGCCAGAGGGCAGATGAAAACCATGTATCCAGTACATCTTCATCCTGGATCAATTCTTCTGATTCACAGTAAGGACATATTTGCGGAGCAACCCTTGATACGATAACTCCGTTTTGCATTTTGCATTTAGCATTCAGCATTTTCTGACAGTACCATACAGGTATCCTGTGTCCCCACCATATCTGGCGGGATATGCACCAGTCTTTGATGTCTTCCATCCATGCAAAATATGTATTTTCCCATGTTTTAGGGATAATATTAATTCTTTCCTCTTTAACTGCCCGGATAGCATCTTTAGCAAAAGACTGTACATTCACATACCACTGAGGTGTTGACAAGGGCTCAGTAATAGTCTTGCATCTGTAACAGTGGCCTACCGCATATTTGTACAATTCTTCTTTTTCTATAAGATTAAGTTCCTTCAAATCTTTAATAACAAGCTTCCTGCACTCATATCTATCCAGACCTTTATACCTGTTCCCTGCATTTACTGTCATACGGCCATCGGATCCAATCACGGTTATGAATTCTAAAGGTGGGTTCTGTTTTTTTGCTATTGCCTCGTCATTAAAATCATGGGCCGGCGTTACTTTTACTGCGCCTGTACCAAAAGAAGGATCTACTGCATGATCAGAAATGATAAGAATTGTTCTGTCAGTTAGAGGCAGGTTTGCAGTTTTACCAATGAATTTTTGGTATCTGCTGTCTTCAGGGTTTACAGCCACAGCTGTATCTCCGAGTATTGTCTCCGGCCTGGTAGTTGCTACAGTTATATACCCCCCCTTCTCTCCCCCCCTTAGCAAGGGGGGGGTGAGGGGGGTCAGTGGATACTTTATGTAAGTCAGCTTTCCTTCTAATTCTTCGTATTCTACCTCAAGATCTGAAAGCGCGGTGTTACAACGAGGGCACCAGTTTATAAGACGATTATCCCTGTATATAAAACCTTCCTCATAAAGTCTTACAAAAACCTCCCTTACAGCCTTTGAAAGCCCTTCATCAAGTGTAAACCTTTCTTTTGACCAGTCACATGAAGCACCGAGCCTTTTAAGCTGGTGAATTATCTTTCCACCATATTCTGCTTTCCATTTCCAAACACGCTTTATAAAGACATCACGGCCAAGCTTATGTCTGTCAAGTCCCTCAGATGCAAGCTGTTTTTCTACAACGTTCTGTGTTGCAATACCTGCATGGTCAGTGCCTGGCAGCCACAGGACTTTATAACCTGACATTCGTTTCCAGCGCGAAAGTATATCCTGCAGGACTGTATTAAGGGCATGGCCCATGTGGAGAGAACCTGTAATGTTTGGGGGGGGTATTACAAGAGAATAATAAGTGTCTTTGTGGCCCTGGTCTGGTTTAAAATATCCTTTTAAGACCCAGTATGCATACCACCTTTCTTCTATACCTTGCGGATTGTAGCCCTTTTCTAAAATTCTGACCTTATCCTCTCTATTTCCTTAGAAATCATCGTCTCTGCAAGGTCAGGTACAGTCTCCCATATTACCTTTTCAACCTCTTTTGTAAGAGATTCGAGGGCACCTTTTAACATCTCTTTCAGCATTCTCTCGACAAGGTCAGGCGCAACTTCCCATAGTATCTTCTCGACAGAATCCTTCATCGAAGGCATGAGTGAGGTAAGGATAATTTCTTTTAAATCAAGCGAGGATAATAATGAAGATATTCTTTCGTTAACAGTATGCTCGAATATGTCTTTAATTTCGTCTTTTGAAGGAAATTCTACTTCAGGAATACCAATCTTTACCTCTGCAGCTGCAGCTTCTTTAACTACAGGCGGAGTAACCTCTTCAACCGCTGCTGCTTCAACTCCAGCTTCTTCTGCAATTTCAAGTAGTTCTTCTGTGCCGGCCACTACTGCCTCTTCCATAGCCCAGCTTTCAACCTCTGCAGTCTCAGGTATTTCTTCCATTGACCAGAGGTCTTCTTCAACCGGAACTTCCTCTAAACCAACAGCCTCGGCCTCAGCAATACCCTCAACCTCTTCTCCTTCAGCTACAGATGAGATCGTAAGAGCAGCATTTATCTTGCTTATTAACTCCTGTGATTCGAAGGGCTTTATAATAAAATCATCTGCATTAACCTGTTTTGCAAGCTCTTCATCAATCGGTTCAAATGCGCCTGCAAGGAGTATTACCGGGATACCACGCATTAAAGGATCTTGCTTTATCTTTTCAGAGAGCTGGTAGCCATTAATCTTCGGCATCTCTATGTCAGCAAGGATTATATCAGGCTTAAAAGAAGGGATAACAGCTAAAGCTTCCTCACCATTATTAGTAGCCTTGATCTCAAATCCCTCCTCTGCAAGGATAAGTTCTACAACCTTTTGTATGGTGATACTGTCATCTGCAAGAAGCAGTTTACGAGCCATATTTCACCTCTCATATATCTTAAAAGATTTTATTGTTAAGTACCGAAAAAGTCAAGGGGTATTCTCTCTTTTATGCAAGTCACAAAAGGCTTTTATCGTAGAGTTCCTTCTTGCTCAACCCGTATGCCTCGGCAATCTTTTTAACAGCCTCTTTTCTACCGAGACCTTTTTTCATCAAAGCGCTGACCTCTGAAAGGGCATCCTCAGTTGCAAGTTTTCTTCTCTCAGTCTTCCCCTCTACAGCGATTATATACTCACCTGCTATTGTAGTCTCTTTAATTTTAGTGAGTATTTCCGGAATATTGCCCCTTAACACCTCCTCATGGATTTTAGTGATTTCTTTTACAAGTGCGGCCCTTCTTTCCATAAATATCTTTTCCATATCCATAAGTGTCTCAAGTATCCTGTGTGGTGCTTCGTAAAAAACAAGTGTCCTGGGCTCAAGACTCAAGTCTCTAAGAATCTTTTGTCGCTGGTTCGTTTTAGAAGGAAGAAATCCTGTAAATATAAACTCATTTGTCGGAAGTCCTGATAAAGACAATGCAGCAATCAATGCCGATGGACCGGGTATTGAAACAACCTGAATATTTTCTTCAATAGCCTTTTTTATGAGAACAGCTCCAGGGTCTGATATGCCAGGGGTGCCGGCATCTGAGATAAGGGCAACTGATTGTCCGGATTGCAGTTTTTCTATAATTTCTGCTGATTTAACTTTCTCTTTTTCGCCCCAGTAACTTATTAATGGCTTTGAGATACCATAATGGGTTAAGAGTTTGCGAGAGTGTCTTGTGTCCTCTGCTGCTATGACATCTACTTCTTTTAGAACCGTTAAAGCCCTCAGGGTAATGTCTTCAAGATTACCTATAGGTGTCGAGACTATATAAAGAGTGCCCTTCACTCGATCTTCAGTAATTTTATCAGTCTTCTGTCTGTTCTGACAATCTCATCTGCATCATCGCCTGTGATATCCCATGTGTATTTGCCTTCTGCTAAACGTTTAAGTTTGATCTTAACAGGCTTTTTGGGTTTTACCTGTTGAATTTCAGGCTGCTTCTTGAACTGAAGGTTCTTATTATCCGCAGAAAAAGCAGGACTAAAAATAAAATTTATGGAAATGAATACTAGTAACAAAAAAATAATTTTTTTCATCAATATATCAATCCTTTTTTGGGCTTAAAACTCTTTATGCTCGTAGTTGACCATCCAAGGTCATAGGACTGGCCGCAATTTGGACATATAAGGTCAATCTTTATCTTACCTTTTACTTTTTTGAAAAATACTTGAAAGCCTTTTTCATGATCACATTCCGGACAAACTCTAAATCCTTCCATTAATACCTCCTGTATTTATTTGTTATCGGGAAGCGTCGATCTCTTCCAAATGCCCTTTGGGTTATTTTTATTCCAGGAGGTGACTGCCTCCTTTTATATTCACTCGAATCAATCATCTTGATAACATTCTGTGCACGTTCAACATCGCAGCCGAGAGACAATATTTCTTCAAAACTCTTATCATCCTCTATATATGCCTTTAATATGGGGTCAAGCACTGAATAAGGTGGAAGTGTATCTGTATCTTTCTGGGCAGGCTTAAGCTCTGCTGATGGTTCTTTCAACATAACCCTTTCAGGTATTACAGTCCTGCCGGTTTTATTATTTTTCCACATGCAGAGTTCATATACCATTGTTTTTGGTACATCCTTTATTACTGCAAATCCGCCTGCCATGTCACCATAAAGGGTTGCATACCCAACACTCATCTCTGATTTATTCCCTGTCGTTAGAACCAGCCACCCAAATTTATTTGAGAATGCCATAAGGATATTCCCCCTTATCCTTGCCTGGAGATTTTCCTCTGTTGCATCTGCTGGGAAACCGTGGAAGTCCCTTTTCAATGTACCGAGATAGCTCTGGAATATGCTAACAATAGGAATTTCAATAACCTTTATCCCCAGATTGCCTGCAAGTATATAAGCGTCTTCTCTGCTCTCTATTGATGTATATGGAGAAGGCATAAATAGACCTGTCACGTTCTCTTTACCGAGCGCATCTATTGCAATAGATGCCACAAGCGCAGAATCAATACCACCGCTCAGGCCTATAACAACTCCTTTAAATCCATTCTTGGTGACATAATCGGATGTGCCGAGTACAAGCGCCATATAGATTTCATGTAATGTTTCTAAAACCTTATGACTCAATGATGATAAACGGAGACGTGACGTTGCTCTTTTTTTACTCAATGTCTTTCCAACAGGGACATTGATCTTTTCAAAGGCTTCCTTTCCAAGTTTAATAACTTCCTGTCTCCTGCGCGGGGCATGAAGCCTTCTCGTCATAACACCCTCAAGGTCTAAGTCAACGACGATCAAGTCTTCTTCGAACTGCTTTCCCCTTGCGATTATAGTGCCATCCTGGTCAAGGATAAAGCTGTGGCCATCGAATACAAGCTCATCCTGTCCTCCAACTATATTCAGATAAGCCACTATAACCATATTATCAGTTGCCCTTGTCGAAAGCATATTTTCTCTAAATTTCCCCTTACCAATCCGGTATGGTGAAGCATTTATATTTAAAATCACCTCAGCGCCCGCAAGTGACTGGACCATTGAAGGCCCTTCTGGATACCAGATGTCTTCACATATATTAACCCCTATCCATGCATCACCAATCTGGTATATAGGACATCTTGTGCCAGCCTGGAAATAACGATATTCATCAAATACACCATAGTTTGGTAAGTACATCTTGTGATAGGTATCTATAAGTCTTTTGTTGGAAATTATTGCAGCAGCGTTATAAATATCGTCTCTTTTATCAACAAAGCCTACTACTGCTACTATATCACCTACATTTTCCCGTACCTTTTTCAGGGCATCAAGGTTATCTTCTATGAACTGGGTTTTTAACAGTAAGTCTTCAGGAGGATAACCTGTTATTGCAAGTTCGGGAAATGCAACTACCTGAGCACCAGCTTTTTTTGCCTTCTTAATATAATTAATAATCTTTGATGCATTGCCTTCAAGATCACCAACAGTAGAATTAATCTGTGCAAGTGCAATCCGAAGTATTTTCATTTATATATTCCCATCCATATCTACTTATTCAGTGCACCCCTAAATGGATATGAATTTTTGCATATTATAGCATTAGAGCAAAAATACAACAAAAAATCCATATTTCTTTTCCGGGTATTGCCTTATTGAACACCTAAAGGCAAAAATAGAAATATGTTTATGGATTTAAATACTATGAAACTGAGAATGCCAACCATCATGTTGTCCTTATTATTTTTCCTTACTTTTATGAATACCCTTTATGCCGAACCCAATAAGATCCAGACAAAAGAAGTCATAGTAATTTTTGAAGAGCCATTAGAAACCGTGGCTAAAGATGTAGTGAAGGTATATCCTGCTGTTAAAGCGGATCTCGTTTCGACTCTCGATTGGAAGGTTGATGTCATACCAGATGTATTTCTGGTTAAAGATAAAAGCACCCTAAGGAAAATGGTCGGAAGCGATATAATTATTGCATTTGCGATACCGGAAAGAAATCTTATTGTACTTGATACCTCAAGGGTATATACCAGGCCCTTTACCCTTGAGGCAACACTCAAGCACGAGTTATGTCATATTCTTTTGCACAGCAATATCAAAAACGAGAGACTGCCCAGATGGCTTGACGAGGGGGTCTGCCAGTGGGCAAGCGGAGGGATTGCGGAGCTTATAGCAGATGACGGAAACAGGGCGCTTACAAAAGCTACAATTTCTGACAGTGTAATAAGCATAGGGGATCTCATAAGATTTCCTCGCGATGAAAAGTCTCTTCTTCTTGCATATGAGGAAAGCAAAAGCATTGTAGAATATATCGTCAGTGAGTACGGCAAGCAAGGGATTTTACAGATACTTAAATATCTGAAAGAAGGGCATTCTATGGACGATTCTATACAAAAAAGTCTTTCTGTCAGTACTTCCGAGCTTGAGATTAAGTGGCTTGCATATCTTAAAAGAAAGCATACATGGTTTTCATATTTAAGCTACAACATCTACACAATCCTTTTTTCCCTCGCCGCTGTGATTACTGTATATGGCTTTATAAGATTGCTTAAAAAGAAAAGAGCGTATGTGGATGAGGATGAAGAGAAGGATAGGGAGGGTGGAAGCTCATCCTGAAAGTAATATAGATGATTTGAGAGTTGTGCATTGAGCGTGGTCAGATATTATTTGTCCAGAGACTCCGCACACCCAGTATGTTTTTTGAGGCTACATGGGTGTAGATCATTGTCGTCTGAAGGTTCCTCAGGGTCTCCTTGGCAGTATTGGACAAATTTCCAATATTATACGAATGTCGCTTTTAGTCCGTATTACCACAAAAAACGAAATAGTATACTCTCAACAGCTATATTTTTAAAGGATATTTTTGTTTTCTTCATTCTTAACATATGCTATGTTATATCCATGTTAAGAGCAAATAGGAAGTTCGTATAGTAATTGTTAGACCCAAGATCATAGAGGCATGTTAAGAAAATATAGAAACAAATTATTTGAAGTCATCAAGACCGAAGGGTGGGAGACGAGTCTCTTTTCAGGAAGCGATGAGAAAATTGGGGATAGGTCTGTATTTGTTATTCGCTTAAATCACAGTCCTCTCCAGTTCATTGTCGGGACATCCGATGAGGACTTGCTTTCAATGGATTGCAGGTTTACGTTATTTGCAACAAACTATCCATTATCAGACTGGATTCCTGAAGCGGGCTATGCTCAATATGAACTCATAGAGGACCGCTTTAGACATTGGCTCAAGATAGTGGATGAATACATTGAAGATATGAACACACCAGATTTATGGACTACCTTATCAGATGAATTCAGTAAATTTGATCAGAAAGCCATCCAGGACAATATTAGTTTTACGCAGAGCGAAAAAGACAGAATCAGCGAAAGTTTATACACGATGCTAAACGAGGCTCGTGCGAAGCAAATTCTAAATGAAAGCCAAATGAAATTATTGGAAGAGAAAATTGATTATCTGATAGAGGCGTCAGACAGGCTGGGGAGGAAAGATTGGATAAACGCGGCAACCGGCGCAATATTTGGATATCTTTTTCAGGCTGCGCTAACTTCCGATAATGCAAAAACTCTTCTCCATATGGCGAGTGAAGCAATAAAATGGATTACTCACAATCCCTTATTCTTAGGTTTATAACAAAAATGCGGCGGCTCCTTTGATGACGGGTCATAATATGAAATGGGATGTTTTCATAAGCTATGCAAACGAAGACAAAGAGAGTCTCGTCAGGCCATTTGTGCGAGGGTTGATTGCCAAGCAACTAAGAGTGTGGTTTGATGAAGTTATATTGCGTCCCGGCGACCGGCTACGCGAGGCAATCGATGAAGGCTTGCGAGACTCAAGATACGCTATCATAGTATTAAGCCGTGCCTATCTCAGGAAAAATTGGACTCGCTATGAACTCGACGGTTTACTTCATAGATTTGTCGCCCGTCGTGCAACTCTGCTACCGATCTGGCACGGCTTAACCTATGATGATGTAGCGAGCTTCTCACTCCCGCTTGCCGACATAGTAGCGCTCAACTCACGCGATGGAGTAGATTCGCTATTGAACAGTGTAATTGATGTCATTAACCCTTCGCCGCCAGTACTAAAAAAGAATATTTCCCTCCGAGAGGTTTTTAGGGCCAAAATTGACTCTCTCTGGGATAGACCGGCACGATGGGAACAGTTATTCCAGAAATTCCAAGACAAGAACACATTTCTTCGCCTCGTCATAGATCCTGCTCAGAACGAAGAAGAATCTGAGTACCGGGGTTGGCTTGTGACGACATATCGTCTAATCGATTACTCGGATCAGCCCTACTTTCTAATGCATTACCGAAAAGAATGGTTAACGGAATCTGATGATTGGTTAGACTTTTCTGAACCGAGAGAAATAATTGTCTATGCGTTCATGCCAGTAATGCAGACTTTAATTGATTCAGTAATAGATGAGGCTGGTGCAATGGAGGCAGAGCCGCAAAATACGATAGAGAAAGATATTGAGACTGATACTTAAAATACGGAATGGTCTAACAAAAGCATCCAGCCCGACGCCGAATAAACGCTTTTTGGTTTCAGTTTTCCGCTCTCGGCGGCGCGGCTGATGCATCTCGTTGTGCGTAAAATGATAATTAATCATCAAACCACCACCAATAAAAAACAAACGCAAGTGCAACAACGAGAGGTAGAACATCACCAACCTGATTTCTGAGCTCAATATTTATTTCGGAGTTGGCACCCTCGTTGCAATCTTGTTGTTTCTTGTGGGCTTCCTTATTATTTCTCGGCGTCGTAGAGAAGCCAGATTTAAGGCATTTCAAGAAACCATGCTGCCATTCAAACATATCCTCGAAACTGGAAACTTCCCTGATGACAGGCATAACTACGGCGAATTTATCACTAAACTCTTTTCTGACCAAGACAATGCCATGATTATAATTAGGGACAGGCTGACAGTAAAACGCCGAGACATCTTCGATCAAAAATGGACTGCATACAAGGAAAAAAGAAAAGAATATAATAAACCATACTGGAATGCTCGCATTCTCAATATAGTTGAACGTCAACTTGAAGACAAAGAGATTCTTAATCTGATTAATGAACTTCTTGAAATTGCAAAAAAGAATTAAAGACCGTACAACAAAAACATCCAGACGACACGGGTTAAACGTGTTTCGTTTTTGTATCATGCTGGTTGCCCCGTGCGGCTGATACATCTCGTTAGCACGCAATTAATGGAGATTATGTAATGAAAGAAATGCACATATTTCTCGATACAATGATCTTTTTGCATTACAGATTCATTGAGGAAATCGATTTTCTATCTTTGCTTAGTGCTGAAAAAATCATAATTGTAATCCCTCGCATAACTATTCGAGAACTCGATAAAGTGAAGAACGTCCATAATCAAAGCCGAATCCGAGAGCGAGCTAAGAAGGTGCTTCATAAAATCGAAAAGTGGATGCCATCGGCGGAACCTATTAGGTCTGGAATTACTGTGCTGTATTATGAATCTGTTCCTACGATTTCTTTTGAAAAGTACGGGCTAAATCCAGACTGGAGTGACGATTTTCTGCTGGCGAGTATAATGCAGTATAAGCATGAAAATCCAAATGCTGAAACTTACTTGATTTCCCAAGACTCTGGTCCTAGGCTTACTGCTCAGCATTTAGGAATCCCCGCACTCGAATTACCGCAAGAATTTAAACTTCCGGTCATAGCGGATCCCATTGAATTAGAAAATATTGAACTTAGGAAAACGGTAGCTAAACTCCAGTCGGCGATACCGCAGCTGGTTGTGTGTTTTGCTGGAAGTGATCCGCCAGAGTCTCATGCAAAATTCATGTTGCCAGAGCCCCTAAAGCCAATAGATGACGAGATTGAGAATAAGCTTAAAGAGATTAAAGAAAAGTATCCCAAACGCTATCCGACAGATATTAAGGGAACAGATACTTACCCAAATATAGCAGCTGCACTTTCTATGTTACAATCACTTCTGCCGACGTCGCCGGAAGAATACGATAGATACAATAGCGATGTTGATGAATATTTAACTTTATATGAACAATATATGAAGGAAAGTTGGCAGATCAAAGAAATAGGAAGGAGAACAATACAATTTCAAATTGAAGTGCGTAATATAGGAACCGCACCTGCTGACGACGTTGATTTCTACTTCTATTTCCCAGATGGTTTTACTCTAGAAAAAGAAGAGGATTTCCCTTCGCTCCCAAAGAAGCCTAAGCCACCTGTTGAACCAAGATCACAAGCGCAAATATTTGCTGAGTCAATTGATCGGTTTCGTCATTTTCCAGACATATCATTACCAAGACCGTATCTGCCACAAATAGATCAGCCAAGCACATTTAATTTAAGAAGAACTAAAAGCTATGAGCTTACGGATCACACTAAAAGAATAAAGCATGGCGATTACTTTCTCTTTCCAGAACTGTATCTAACCTTCGATTCCTTTGAGAAAGTAGCTTCATTCTCATGTGACTATACAATTCGTCCGGCGAATTTACCTGAACCATTACAAGGAAAACTGCATTTTGTAATTGAAAAAAAGAGCGAGTGCTAACAAGCAAATCCAGTGGACACGGGATAAGCCCGTTTCTTTTTTGCAATGGTCGGTTGCCCGTGCCACTAAATTAGGTCGTTAGCTTGTCAATTAAGGAATTAAGGGAGGGTAATAATGGAGACAAAAAGTAAAAACCTTGGAATCTATACATCATATGATGAACAATTAAATGGACATATCCAAGAAGCTGTTGATATTTCGAAAACATCTGGATATTTAATATGGTTGGTGAAAAAAGGAATAAATCCAGAGCGATTCAAATTACCAACAACTATTTTAATAAAAATAAAAAAGGACGAAAGATTTTATAGGGGTGAAGTTACAGATATTAAAAGGGTAACAGATGTTGTAGTAGAGGAAATTCTTTCGGAAACTTCACATAGACCAATAAAATGGCAAAAGGTTGACCGTGAATTGTATAAAGATTTTAAGAGCGTCTTATATATAAAAGGATTAGAACAAATACCAAGGCCGCATGAAGTAACAGGGAAGCATCCTCCAGAAAGTTTATACTATATAGAATTTGATGACATATAAAAAGCAGCCAACAACCGGCTCGACAGCCGACCGGGATTAAACGTGGTTTGGTTTTGGCATAGGTGATTGCCCCGGCGGGTCAGCCAGAGCGTTAAACCGATAAAAATATGAAAACAGATAATCAGATTACAGGCAACATCGGACTTTATTACACATGCTTCAAGCTTTCTTGCATGGGCTGGAATGTAATGCCAACGGCGAGAAATGCACGCGGAGTTGATATAATTGCCTACAACCAAAATGGTAGCCGTTTTATTGGGATACAAGTTAAGGCGCTAAGCAAACGTAATCCCGTGCCATTAGGAACAAGCATTGACAGGATTATGGGCGATTTCTGGGTTATCGTCAACAATGTGGCAAATGCGCCGGAAGCATTTATCTTGCTACCGGAAGAAATTAAGGAACGAGCGCATCGCGGGGAAAAGGATGATCGCGTGTCATATTGGCTTCAACCCAGTTCCTATGATACCAATGCGTTTCGTGAAGCATGGCATAGGATAGGACACGGAATTGAGGAGCCTATCAAGACGCTTAAGAAGGGTGTTGCAAAAAAATCGTCACGCCCTTTGGCCTGATAAACTAATTTAAGGAGGATAATATTATGGGTACTGTTCCTGCCTCTGCGGAACGACTTGCAGACCATTTTGTGTCTTATCTCTTTGACCAGTATCAGGGCTCACGACACGTCAGACGGGTTGCTTCATGGATTGGTTTTATAATTAAAGCAATAGAAAAAATCGCTGGCCCCAGGCTTCGCCAAAATCGGCAACGACAAATTATGTTTGATTACAAAGACAGGCAATTTAAAGCAAAATATAATCATAGAGCGGGTTCTAGGGGTGGCATAGAAATTATTGAGGTCTTGCCAGGCAGAGGTGCGCCCGAAGGCAAAACGGTTATTCAGGTGACAAACCTTGCAGAAGCGGAAGACTGTTATCGCACACTCAAGGGACGCCTGGATGCATTCATTAAATAATAAAACAAGGTTTAACAAGTGGCTCGACGGCGGCTGGGAATAGCCTATTACTTTTTCAGGTCAGGGTGAGTGCCCCGGCGCGTCAGCCTTGTCGTTAGTTGGGAAAAGAGGTATCCATGACTGCTGAACTATCGAGGCTCTCCGAAGTCGAATTATTGAAGCTCCATGCTTCTATAATTGACGAATTGAAAGCCAGAAAAGTTGTAAGGACAAAAAATAACCCTGTCGGTGATTACACAGAATGGCTTGTGTCAAATGCTTTAAAACTCCAATTATCTAACAATTCAGCGTCAGGTTATGATGGAATAGACAAAAAGGGCATTAAGTACCAGATAAAGGGTAGACGAATCACGCCAGAAAATACATCAAGACAACTGAGTGCGATTCGCAATTTGAAGAAAAAAGACTTCGACTTTTTGATTGGAGTCATATTCAACAAAGACTACAAAATTCTTGATGCCGTGATGATTCCTCATGCGGTGGTTGAAGAGTACGCATCTTATAAAAAGCATGTTAATGCCCATATTCTCCATCTTCGAGAGGCAATTTTGACAGACACACGAGTAAGAAATATTATAGGACAGCTAACACTTATAAGTCCCCTCATTGTCAAGAGAAAAAACGATTCTGATCGGAAATAGAAAAATTCTATTCCCTATTTTTGGTTCTTCAGAGAATTGTGTGGAAGGTGCATACCCCAAAATACCCTCCCCTAACCCCTCCCATCGAGGGAGGGGGACTAATTTGGAAGACTCCCTTCAAGGACAGGGGCTAAGAAAAACGGAAAAGGGGACGGTTGTATAAAATAGATAAAAAAGAAATTATACGAAGGCATAACGAATCACCAATCCGACCGAGAGTAGCCTCTGTTTGAAATTCAAAGCTCTGTGGCTTGGCGGCTTACTTCAAGCGTTAAGCCTAAATAAAAATATTGACAAAAGGCAGACATTGTCGTAAATATATACCATGAAGGTTTTTCGATGGGATAATGAAAAGAATGAATGGTTGAAGCAAAATAGGGGAGTTTGTTTTGAAGAAGTCGTAATCTTGATGGAACGGGAAGATGTTCTCGAAACAATTGAACATCCAAATCAAGATAAGTATCCGGGTCAGAAAATTGCGATAATCAGGATTGAAAATTACGCATACCTCGTTCCTTATATACAGGAAAGCGACGAGATATTTTTGAAAACCATCATCCCCAGCAGAAAAGCCACAAACAAATATGTGAGGGAACAAAAATGAAAAAGACAGTTTTAGACGCTGAAGAAAAAGATATTTTAGAGTCTTACGAGCGCGGCGAATGGAGACCCATCAAAAATCCGAAAGCTGAGATTAAGAAACTGCGCGAATACGCCAAGAATACACTGCAAAAAGACAAGAGAATAAATATTCGGATGTCCTCAAAGGATTTGGATCAGGTACAGGTTATTGCTGCTCAAGAGGGCATTCCATACCAAACGCTGATATCCAGTATCATTCATAAATATGTATCAGGATATTTATTAGAGAAAAAGAGGGCTTAACAATTAAATCCACAGGACGGGCAATAACCCGCCCGTGATTTCCTCTTGGAAGACGGCGAGACAGTTCATAACGCATTTTTTGATCGAAACTTTAAGGAGGAAGAAAAATGAAAATTCGATATTTCTCAGATACAGATACAGCGTTGATTGAGTTTTCAAATGTTTCTGTCGTTGAGACAAAAGAAATATCAGAAAATCTCTACATTGACTTGGATGAAAAGGGCAATCTTGTAAGCATGACCATTGAACATGCGAAAGAAAAAGCGGGAATGTCAGAAGTTTCTTTTCTACAAATGGAAAAGACAAGTGCCTAACTGATTGCACTTATAAGGCCCCGCATTATCAAGAGAAAAAACGATCCTGATCGGAAATAGAAAAATTCCATTCCCTATTTAGTGTCTGTCCATAAAGTCGGTTGTTTGTCATTCCGGACTTGATCCGGAATCCAGAACCTATTGAATTTACTGGATTCCCTCCGTCAATACGTAAGACGGATTCACGGGAATGACGCTTTTTATAAATCTGTTAGTTTA
>JBGQLV010000047.1:0-23496 GCA_041500225.1 Thermodesulfovibrionia bacterium
GTAAGACACATGATATTCAGAGAGCCTGAATATTTTCATCAGTAACGATTGATAACATTGAATAACCCAATTCTGCTTTGTAAAGGTTTTTATGCATATATGCCTGCTTTGGTCATCAGATAAATGCAGTTTTCGGGTTAAGGTGATCTATGTAGTAAATCCATATGTTTTAATAAGCCTCTGATCATCTTCATAATTCCTGCCTGAGGTAGTCAGATAATTGCCGGTAAGCAAGCTGTCAGCACCGGCAAAAAAGACCATTGAGTTGAATTCACCGAGTACCTGCATCCTGCCGCCGCAGATCCTTATCTCTTTTTGAGGAAGTATAAATCTATAGAGACTTATAATCTTTAATGCCTCAAATGGATGGAGGAACTCTCTATATCCTAAGGCTGTCCCCTTAATGGGTATCAGAAAATTTATCGGGATAGAGTCGACATTAAGTTCTTTCAGCATAAATGCCATGTCAATTCTGTCCTGCCAGGTCTCTCCCATGCCGAATATACCGCCGGAACAAATAGAAAGCCCGATAGATTTTACTGCATCTATAGTCTTGATTTTATCAGCATAGCTGTGTGTACTGCATATCTTCGGAAAAAACCTTTCAGAGGTTTCAAGATTATGGTGGTAGCGGCCAAGCCCAGCTGATTTAAGTACCCCGAGATCTTTTTCTTTAAGCAGACCGAGACTTACACATGGAAAAAGCCCGATCTCTCTGATCTCATAAATCATGTCTGCTATAGCAGACAGATCTCTATCTGAAACCTTTCTTCCACTCGTTACGATAGAAAACCTCTTAGCGCCTGAATTTTTTGCCTTTTTTGCCTGTTTAATAACTATTTTTCTATCGATAAGAGGGTAGACCTTTATCTCAGCTTTACTTTTTGATGACTGGACGCAGAAAGAGCAGTCCTCAGGGCATGCACCTGATTTTGCATTGACAATAGAGCATAGATCTACATTGGTTCCCCTGAAATGGTTTCTTATTATGTTTGCAGATACAAAGAGTTCAAAGATTTCAGTCCCTGATATATTGGCAATATAAAACGCTTCTTCTCGCGATAGATGATTTCCTTTTAATATTTTCTTCTCAAGATGTTTAATCACGGGCAGTAGATATTTTTACAGAAGGTGCTGTCATTGTCAAATCATCCAATGACGCTTATATATGTTCGTCGGCTTTCTGTAAAGTACCTGGAGCTGTGCTATAATTTTTTATGCAGATTAAGCTTATAATATTTGACCTTGACGGCACGCTCGTTGATACAAGCGGAGACATTACAAATGCATTGAACTACGCCTTAAAACCTTACGGACTGAGAGACCTTACTGTAGAAGATACAATAAAGATGGTAGGAGAAGGCATCACAAGGCTTATAGAGAAATTACTTGAAAATGAAAGAATTCAAATGAGGGATACAGTAATAAAAAGGTTTCTTGATTATTACTCAGAACATCTTGTTGATTTTTCCACTCTATATCCGCATGTCAGAGAAACTCTGGAAAAACTCAATGATTATAAAAAGGCGGTAATATCCAATAAAAGGGAATATCTATCCACGAGGCTTTTAGATAAACTGGACCTGCTTAAGTACTTTGACCTCGTTGTTGGAAGCGATACTACTTCTGAAAGAAAGCCCTCTGCCATTCCTGTTATTTATGTTTTTACAAAGCTCGGTGTTAACCCAGATGAATCTATAATAGTAGGCGACAGTAATTATGATATTGAAGCAGGTAAAAAGGCAGGGTTAAAAACAGTTGCTGTTACATACGGCTATAGAGAAAGACAGTATCTTATAGATGCCGATTATATTATAGACAGCATGAAAGATTTGCTTACGCTCCTTGACACAAATTCTTATAAATTCTTATAATTTAACTTTAGACTTATTTATAAGCTCACTAATTTAGCAAATTACTATTTTTAGATTGCGCCTGTAGCTCAGGTGGATAGAGCAACTGCCTTCTAAGCAGTAGGTCAGGGGTTCGAATCCCTTCAGGCGCGCTGAGGAAGCAGAGTGGTGAGTGTGGCTCAACGGTTAGAGCACTGGACTGTGGCTCCAGGTGTTGGGGGTTCGAATCCCCTCACTCACCCCAACCAATTTTGCAGAGCAAAATTGGGGTTAAAGGATTAGGAGTTAGAAGTTAAAAGTAGAGACTGAGCGTCATTCCTGCGAAAGCAGGAATCCAGTTTTTTGGGGGTGTAAAAACTTCCTGGATTCCGGGTCAAGCCCGGAATGACAAAAAGATTAACTTTGTCATTTTTCTTTGAACTTATAACTTTGAACTTTAAATTGTCGTTAAGTGCGCCTGTAGCTCAGTGGATTAGAGCATCGGCCTCCGGAGCCGAGGGTCGGAGGTTCGAATCCTCTCAGGCGCGCCAATGAAGCAAGTGGGCCGTTAGCTCAGCTGGTAGAGCAGCTGACTCTTAATCAGCGGGTCGCAGGTTCGAATCCTGCACGGCTCACCAATAAAATATAAGGGCGAGATTCCATTAGACCCCTTTTTGAGGCAGATAAATATCTGGATTTGAGCTTTACTTTGACTCCTGAAATAGTTCTTCTTCCTGTTTATTCTTCATTCTCTTGACAAGATCTTCATATGATTTTTCGCGGATAATCTTATTGAACTGATTCCTGTAATTATTTACAAGACTCACACCTTCTATTACCACATCATATACTTCCCACTTGCCATTTTTGTTAAGCAATCTGTATTCAATTGGTATCTCGACATTCCTTTTTGTAATTATCCTGGTATTTACAACTGCATAATCAACATCTATTTTTTCATCTGTATACAGAAATTTTTCATCTGTATAACCTTCAATTTTTTTGATATATGATCTTTCAAGGAGGTCACTGAATAGTGGTACAAATTCTTTTCTCTCCGCTGGTGTTCTTTTCTTCCAATGAAGCGCAAGGGAGCGCTTTGCCATCTCCTCAAAATCAAATCTTTCACCGACGACCTTACGTATTGCTACTCTTCGTTCATTGGTTTTTTCGGCTTTTTTCAGCTCCTTGTTTTTTAAAATGTCAATTACCTTATCAATTGTCTGTTTCATCAGATTTCTGGGGTCACCGGCGTATACATTGATTGACAAGATTGACAAAAACAAAAAAGAAGATAGCAATAAACAAAACAGTTTTAAACTTCTTCCCATATGACCTCCTACTTTATTTCTTTTAAATCAATTCCTGTAGCATATAAAATGTTTGCAAATGCAAGTTTTTCATTATATAAAGAGCGAAGATAATCTGCCTTTATCTGAGCATATGCTATTGCAGCATCTGCTATCTCCTTTGCTTCCCCGATTCCAAGGTCAAAGTTTGCAACAGCTGAAACAAGCCATTTCTTTGCATTCTTGTACCCATTTTCAGTCTCCGGAATATTTTTCTTTGCCTCTTCTAAATCAAGGTATGCTTTTCTTACCTGTAAGGGTATAGCTTCGTCGGCAAACCTTTTCTTCTCAAGCAGCTTGTAATACTCGGCCTGAGCTTCCTTTACTTTCCCTTTTGTTATTCCGAAATCAATTGACCATTTGAGTCCAAGAAATGCAGCGCCATAAGAATGAGTAAAATAGTCATAGATAAAAGGGTTCGTTACCCTGTCCCTGTTAGAGGCATCTGCAATGGAAGCCGTTAACCCAGCAAATACTTGGGGATAAAAATTGCTTTTTTCTACATTAATAAGGGCATTCTTAGCATTTAAACCCTCCTTAAGCTGAATGAATTCAGGTCTTAATTCAATGGCATTCTTTACATAGTTTTTCAGGTTATCAGGCATCTTATCTTCAGAGGTAAGAGATGAATCAGCAATATCAAATTCAATCCCCTTGGGGATTCCTGTACTGGTCATAAGAACATCCTTTGCGAGGGAAATTCCCTTTTCAGCCTCATTCAGGTTTTTTTCAACCTCTCCTAAAAATGCCTTTAGCTTGTACAGATGGACTTCCTCTGCCCATGGAGAACCTATCTCAATCTGCTTTTCTAACTTCTTTATAGAATCAACAAGCTCATCCCTTATTTCAAGTACAAGATTTCTCATGTCCCTGGCAAGCAGGAAGCTGTAATAAAGTTCTTTTGTTCTCAGGATTATTTCTGAGGTTTTTTTGTCAACACCTGCTTTGGCTACTTTTATGCCGCTTGAAGCAGCTTCCTTATAGCTGCTTATTTTTCCAAAGGTATATACGGGTTGAATTAATTTCACATCGGCACTACCAAATATCCCGCTTATGGTCGGCCTTGTTGAATCATCAGGTGAGAATACCTGATTCCCCCTGGCCCTTGGAGACGGACCTGTGATTGCAAGAACCTCTATCTGCGGATATACTGCCGAATCTGCCTGCATCTTTTTTGACTTATATATTTCTTCTTCATAACGTGTCTCACCAATCTCAGGGCTGATCTCAACAGCCTTTTTTATACACTGATCAAGATTCAGTACAATCTTTTGATTTCCTTCCTGCTTATCCTGACCATAGGCTGATGTAGAAAAAATTAAAACAAAAATAAAGATCACTAAAATTTTGAATTTTGAATTTTGAATTTTGAATTTTGCCATTGTCATAATAACCTCCTAAACCTTTCCGAATACATATTTTGATATCAGTTCCTCTATGTCAATGGCAGATTCTGTTTCTCTTATTTTCCCGCCATTTGCCAGGATTTTATCAGATCCCCCAGGTGTTATCTGAACATATTTCTCACCTATAAGTCCCTTGGTTTTTATAGATGCTATAGCATCCTCCTGAATCTTTACATCTTTGTTTATTTTAAATTCAATCAGTGCCTGATAGTTATCAAGTCTTATGCTTTTTGCCTTTCCTACCCCTACACCTGCTATCTCAACAACAGCACCTGGTTTAATCCCCCCCGCCTTTTCAAACTCCGCATATAGTAAATAACCTTCGCCTCCCAGCACTTCAAGCCTGCCGAGTTTTACAGACATATATATAAGGGATAAGATACCTATCAATAGAAAAAATCCCACAGCCAATTCTTTATCTACCTTCATATCAACCTCCCGATGTTTTTAAGATAAAAATTCTATCGGACCCTCCAGGCTTCCGGTTATAAACTGTCGGACTGCCGGGTTAGATGAGTTTTTAATCTCATCAGGGGTACCGGTCTCCACGATAACACCATTATGCAGCATAGCAACCTTGTCGGTAATCTCAAAAATCTCCGGAACTTCATGGCTTATTATCACACCCGTATAGCCATATTTTTCATGGGTGGTCCTTATAAGTTTATGTATGGAACTCGTAATAACCGGGTCAAGACCTGTGGTTGGCTCATCAAAAAGCACTATGATCGGCTCTGTTATAAGCGCCCTTGCAAGTGCAACCCTCTTCTTCATGCCCCCACTCAGTTCTGCAGGATACTTTGATCCTATACCTCTGAGACCCACATCCTCCAATGCCTGTATAACCCTCTCCCGAATTTCTTTTTTATTAAGTTTGGTTTTTTCCTTCAAAGGAAAGGCAACATTACCATAAACCGTAAGGGAATCAAATAACGCACCTCCTTGAAAGAGCACACCCAATTTTTCCCTTATCTTATCAAGTTCTTTCCGGTCAAGCCGTGTAATATCAACTCCGTCAATCAATATGCTTCCCTTATCAGGCATGAGAAGGCCGATAATGTGTTTTATTAACACACTCTTACCACCACCACTCTTTCCCATTATAGTTACCACCTCTTTATTCGAGATTGTCAAATTTACACCTTCAAGGACTTTCTGTCCATTAAAGGATTTGTAGAGGTCGATAATTTTGATCATTTGTGCTGTCCTATTCTAAAATTACAATGCCGACCAGGTTTAAAGTGCGTTCACCGAACGCACTTTCTCAATTATTATTAACCTATAATAATAAGGAGCCAAGGAAATAATCCCAGATCAAGATTAATATAGAGGACGTTACAACTGCCTCTGTTGTAGCTTTGCTTACCCCTTCTGCCCCATATCCTGCATAAAAACCCTTATAGCAGCAGACCCATGATACTATTACCCCAAAACTGAGTGATTTGTATAACCCCAGCCTTATATCCTCCATGCCAACGAAATTCTCCATCTGGGAGAAATATGTTCCTGAACCAACCCCAAGAAGTTTTACTCCCACAACATACCCACCATATATTCCAATTAAATCAAATATGGATGTAAGTAAGGGAAAAACAATTATTCCGGCGACTATATTAGGCACAATGAGATAACGCATTGGATTAAGGGCCATTGCAGTAAGGGCATCTATCTGCTCTGAACTCCTCATCATCCCTATTTCAGCAGCAAGGGCAGAACCAGCTCTACCTGTAATCATCAGGGCAGACAGTACCGGTCCTAATTCTCTTATGAGACTGAGTGCGATAGCAGGACCGAGCAATGCATCCGAGCCAAATTTCCTGAGAGTATAAAATAACTGAAGGGCAAGAACCATACCAGTAAATGAGCCAGTTAGAATAATGACAACCATTGATTTAGAGCCTAAGAACCTTATCTGTCTTAAAAGCACATTGAATTTAAATGGTGGGACAAAAATGAAGTAAATTGAATGTATCAAAAAAAGAAACATGTGTCCCATCCTGCTCAGTCTGGAGAGGAACCATGAACCCATTATCCTTAACAAGCTCTTCATTGCTGTTTTCTTTAAACCTTCTTTAATTATAGTCTGAAAAAAAATTCAGTCAAACAATGGCTGCGTTATTCGGGTTAATTAGACTTAGCGCGTGGCAGATAGACCTTGAATGTTGTCCCGACGCCTGTTTTACTGTGTACATTAATCCATCCTTCGAACTGCTTTATTATGCCGTAGACCGTAGACAATCCGAGCCCTTTAGCCTTATCAGTTTCTCTCGTAGTAAAAAATGGTTCAAAGATAAGCCCCCGGGTTTCTGCATCCATGCCACGACCGTTATCTGACATTGTGATAAGCACAAACTCGCCGGGTCGAGCATCAGCATATAACCTGCAATATTCCTCATATACCTCAGTATTTTCGGCTTTTATATTAATAGTAAAAGGCCCTTCTTCTTTGCACTCATGCTTGAAAAGTCCTTCAAGACAATCCATGATAGCATCGCGTGCATTTAAAAGCAGGCTCATCAGCATATTATTTATTTGTACAGGATCGGCCATCACTGTCCATAGGTCTTTATCGGTATTAACTACTATTTTGATGCGTGGATCAATTATTTCACGAAGCAGGCTGACCGCCTTCAAGACTACATCATTGACTGAGATTAGATTATAGGTAACCTTCAATTGACCGGCAAATGCCATGAGATGCTTAACGAGTTCTGATGCCTTTTCAGCAGATTTGAAGGCATGCTCGATAAAGCGATATTCCTCTGTTTCTGTGCTAAGCTCTAATTTAGCTAAACCAAGGTTACCTATTATTCCGGTCAAAAGGTTATTGAATTCATGGGCTATACCACCTGCTAATCTGGCTATAGCTTCTACATTATTGAACCAAAGTAACTGCTTCTCGAGCCTCTTATGTTCTGTGATATCTCTATAGGTGTGAATGATATAATCAAACTCCTTAGAGGAGGTATATGCAGCAAATACATGGGCGATTACCCACATGCCAAGGAATGGAATTTCTACCTCATGTTCTCTTACAGATAAACCCTGTTGAATCTTTACAAGAGAACATGCTTTAGTTTCTTTATGATTACATCTAAATATTTCCCAGCATGTTTTACCAATAAGATCCCGGGGGTGAACACCTAATTTATCAGCCAATGAACGATTTACCCGCCTGACAATCCCATTCTTATCTGTAATAAAAATTAAATCCTTCACTGTGTCGAAGGTGTTTTCCCACTCTTTTTTAGCCTGAAGAATTGTTTTCTCTACATTTTTTTGCTTTTCAAACCTCTGTATCCGCCTTCGGAGGGATTTAAGTTCTTCGATGAGCTGCAACTTTGTCTTTTTTATGTCAATGTCGGCCATAAAGAGTTTATTGGTAGTTTATTAAAAACTTTAGAACACAGACTCAAAAAAAGCAAGAAGTAGCATTTTTTATTTGTTTTTATGGTATTCCTGTATAGATTTTATATTAACTTGTTTCTTTTTTAGCATATCTATTGCATTTACCACTGCTATTGCTCCTGATATTGTAGTTGTAAACGGCACCCTGTATTGAAGAGCACTCTGCCGTATTGAGAATGAATCTTTCTGTGCCTGAGCACCACTGACTGTATTGATGACAAAATTAATCTCCTTATTCTTGATTAAGTCCACGATATGTGGCCTGCCTTCAGCAACCTTGTTAATGACCTCTATATCAAGACCATGATTTTTAAGATACATTGCAGTGCCCCTGGTTGCGATTACAGAAAGACCAAGTTCGAGCAGCTTTTTTACTATCAGGACAGAAGGGGGTTTGTCTTTATCTTTCAAACTTATAAATATCTTCCCTGACAAAGGAATCCTGTTGCCGCAGGATATCTGGGACTTTCCAAATGCAATGCCGAAGTCCTCATCTATGCCCATTACCTCTCCTGTGGATTTCATCTCAGGGCCGAGAATGGTGTCAACTCCGTAGAACCTGTCAAACGGGAAAACAGCTTCTTTAACCGCAATATGTCTTATATGCTTATCCTCCGTAAGTCCCAGTTCTTTTAATGTCTTTCCTACCATGAGCTTTGCTGCGACCTTTGCAAGTGGTATACCTGTTGCCTTGCCTACAAAAGGTATTGTCCTCGATGCCCTCGGATTCACTTCGAGTATATAAATGTCACCATTTTTCACAGCAAACTGCACGTTCATCAGACCTATTACGCTGAGTTCCTTTGCGAGTGCCTTTGTCTGTCTCTTTATCTCATTAACAATATCCTCTTTTAAGGAGTGCGGGGGTAAGGAACAGGCAGAATCTCCGGAATGGATACCTGCCTCCTCGATATGCTCCATCACTCCTCCTATGATTACATCTCTTCCATCAGATATCGCATCAACATCAACCTCTATGGCATCTTCAAGATACTTGTCAACAAGTACAGGATGTTCAGGAGATGCCTTGACTGCGCGTTTCATGTACTCCTGCAGAGATTTACTATCATATACTATCTCCATAGCCCTGCCGCCGAGGACATAGGATGGTCTTACCATTACAGGATACCCAATTATCTCTGCTGCATGTATAGCACCCTCAACAGACAATGCTGTATCGCTTTCAGCCTGTTTTAGATTGAGTTTATGAAGGAGTTCCTTGAACCGCTTTCTGTCTTCTGCACGGTCTATAGAGTCAGGGGACGTACCAAGGATTTTAACCCCTTCTTTTTCGAGTGGTACGGCAAGATTTAGAGGAGTCTGGCCACCGAACTGGACTATAATACCTTCAGGCTTTTCAGTCTCTACTATATTCAACACGTCTTCTATTGTAAGAGGTTCAAAGTAAAGCCTGTCAGATGTATCATAGTCTGTGCTGACTGTTTCAGGATTGCAGTTTATCATTATAGTCTCATAACCGAGTTCTTTAAGTGCAAGTACTGCATGTACACAACAGTAGTCGAATTCAATGCCTTGTCCTATCCTGTTAGGGCCTGAGCCAAGGATGACGACTTTTTTCCTACTACTGGGGTTGGCTTCATTTTCTGAGATGAGTTCGGATAATACCACCCCTCCAACCCCCCCCTTACTAAGGGGGGGCTGTGGGGGGGTCTGACTTTCACTTTTCACTTTTAACTTTTCACTTTCAACTTTATAAAAAGGTTTTTCATACGTCGAATACAGATAAGGTGTGTAAGCCGCAAATTCTGCTCCGCATGTATCTACCATTTTGTAAACAGCATGGATGTTATTTTGGTGTCTTAGATGTCTGATATCTGTTTCTTGTATATTGAGCAACTGAGCAATCCTTCTGTCTGAGAACCCATATCTCTTTGCTTCTTTCATCATTTCTATAAGTTCGGGGCTTAAACTTTGAACTTTGAACTTTGAACTTTGAACTTTAATCTTCTCTTCCATATCTATTATCTGCTTGATATTCTCCAGAAACCATGGGTCTATCCAGGTAAGCTCATATATATCCTGAATACTCATCCCCTCTCTAAGTGCCTGAGCGATATACCATATTCGTTCAGAGTTCGGGGTCTTAAGCTTTGCCCTTGTTGTTTTTATATCAGCATTAATATTTTCGAGACCGTAACTGCCGGTCTCAAGGCTCCTTATCGCCTTCTGCAAAGACTCTTTAAATGTCCTTCCTATGGACATCACCTCTCCGACAGACTTCATCTGTGTAGTGAGTGTTGGATCTGCTTCGGGGAATTTCTCGAAAGCAAACCTTGGGAACTTTGTTACAACATAATCTATTGTAGGTTCAAATGATGCAGGTGTTTCCCTTGTTATATCATTGGGTATCTCATCGAGCGAAAGCCCAACCGCAAGCTTTGCTGCAATCTTTGCTATAGGGAAGCCTGTTGCCTTTGATGCAAGGGCTGAACTCCTCGAAACCCTTGGATTCATCTCAATTACTACCATCCTCCCGGTTTCCGGATTAAGTGCAAACTGGATATTTGAACCTCCGGTATCAACACCTATCTCACGTATGATTGCAATAGATGCATCACGCATCCTCTGATATTCTTTATCAGTAAGGGTCTGAGCAGGCGCAACAGTAATCGAATCGCCGGTGTGTATGCCCATTGGATCAAAGTTCTCTATGGAACAGATAATAACAACATTGTCCTTTCCATCACGCATGACCTCAAGCTCATATTCTTTCCATCCGAGGACCGATTCCTCGACAAGCACCTGTTTAACAGGACTTAGTTTAAGACCCCTCTCAAGAAGTTCTTTATATTCCTCAAGATTATAAGCAATTCCACCACCTGTACCTCCGAGGGTAAAAGATGGCCTCAGGATTGCAGGGAATCCGATACTTTCTATTGCATCGAGCCCGTTTTTTAATGAGCCGATATAGGCAGAACCTGGCACATCCTGGCCTATCTTTTTCATAGCCTCTTTGAAAAGTTCCCTGTCCTCTGCCTTTTTTATTGCATCAAGCTTTGCGCCAATAAGTTCAATACCATATTTATCGAGAATTCCTTTCTCAGCAAGTTCTACAGCTAAATTTAAGGCAGTCTGTCCGCCCATCGTTGGGAGAAGGGCATCAGGCCTTTCTTTTTTTATTATCATCTCAAGGAAATCAGCAGTTAATGGCTCTATATATGTTGCATCAGCCATCTCAGGGTCTGTCATAATTGTTGCGGGATTAGAGTTGACAAGCACCACCTTATAGCCCTCTTCCCTTAATGCCTTGCATGCCTGTGCCCCTGAATAGTCAAACTCGCATGCCTGGCCTATGATGATAGGGCCAGAGCCGATAAGGAGGATCTTTTTTATGTCAGTTCTTTTTGGCATTTAAGCTTTTTCTATTAGCTCCCTGAACCTCGTAAAAAGATGTGCGGAATCGTTTGGTCCTGGTCCTGCCTCCGGGTGGTGCTGGACAGAAAATATAGGGAACTCTACGTGAGACATACCCTCTTCTGTTCCGTCGTAAAGATTCTTATGTGTAAGCCTGACCTGTCCGTGAAGACTGTTTATATCAACACAGTAATTATGGTTCTGGGATGTTATCTCAACCCTGCCTGTATATAAATCCTTAACAGGATGATTACCACCATGATGGCCGAATTTAAGTTTGTATGTCCTGCCTCCCATTGCAAGGCCGAGTATCTGGTGACCAAGACAGATTCCAAAGACAGGCTTCTTGTCCAAGAGCTTTTTTGTGTTTTCAATGGCATAGGTTACTGTCTCAGGGTCTCCAGGGCCGTTGCTCAGGATTATCCCGTCAGGATTCATGTCAAGTACAGCCTCTGCCGGCGTTTGAGCAGGCACAACAGTAACATCAAAGCCTGCCTCTACAAGATTTCTCAGGATGTTAAACTTAACACCAAAATCGTAAACAACAACCTTAACCTCCCTTTGCTCACCCTTGGTAAAGGAGGGATGGGGGGGTGAGTTTTTGTCTTCAGAACTTTGAACTTTGAACTTTGAACTTTGAACCTCTGCGACAGCGGGCTGCCATTTCCATACACCTTTGTTCCATTTATATATCTCTTTCGTCGTAACATCCTTTACCAGATCAAAGGCGGAGATTCCTGGATGTTTTCTGGCTTTCTCTAAAAGACTTTCAGGATTAAGGTCAACAGTAGAGATTATCCCCATCTGGGCACCGTGATTTCTAAGGTGTCTTGTCAATGCCCTTGTATCAATGCCTTCTATGCAAACTATTTTGTTATCCCTGAGGTACTGACCAAGAGACATAGATGCTCTCCAGTTGCTTGGAATATCAATATACTCTTTAACAACAAACCCCTCTACCTTTGGACCATTTAAAGACTCAACATCCTCTTCATTAACACCATAATTGCCTATCTGGGAATATGTCATGGTAACAATCTGCCCTTTATATGATGGATCAGTAAGTATTTCCTGATAACCTGTCATAGAGGTATTGAATACAACCTCACCGATGGTCTCGCCTTCATAACCGAAGCTCCTACCTTCGAAAACAATTCCACCGGAAAGAACTAATAATGTTTTACCACTCATATATTTTTCCTTTACATATTGTTAAAAAACACATTCCCTTTAAAACCCATCCTTCAAAAGGCGTGTTTTTACCCTTTGATACAAATCTTTCTGATTCGACCCTATACTCCTTGTTTATATCCACAATTGCAATATCTGCATTAGCGCCGACCTTAAAAGTGCCTTTGTTTAACCTCAAAATCCTGGACGGATTCAGCACCATCTTTTCGACCAATTGGTTCATAGTTAATATACCTTCCTCAACAAGCCTCAGGCTTAGACTCAATGCTGTTTCAAGTCCTGATATGCCAAAAGGTGCCATGTCAAACTCTCTTAGTTTTTCATCCCTGTGATGTGGTGCATGGTCTGTTGCAATCACATCGATAGTGCAATCTCTTAACCCTTCCTTTATAGCTTTGATATCACGCTCAGTCCTTAGCGGCGGATTCACCTTTGCATTTGAATCGAAACCTTTAACAGCATCTTCAGTGATACTGAAATAATGAGGGCATGTCTCTGCTGTTACATTTACCCCTCTTTTCTTTGCATCCCGAATTAAATTTACCGAGCCTTTTGTTGATACATGGGCAATGTGCAATCTTCCGCCTGTAAGCTCTGCTAATAAAATATCCCTGAAAACCATTATCTGCTCTGCCTCAGCCGGTATCCCACCCAGTCCAAGTGTTACAGACATTAACCCTTCATTCATTACCCCTCCTTCAGAAAGGGTTAAATCCTCACAGTGAGAGATTACAGGTACATCAAATGTCTTTGAATATTCAAGAGCCCTTCTCATAATCAGGCTGTTCATCACTGGATGTCCATCATCAGAGAATGCAATACACCCTTCATTTATCATTGTGCCTATCTCTGCAAGTTCTTTGCCTTTCTGACCTTTGGTTATTGCACCAATTGGGAGGACTGTGCAATAACCTTCCTGTGCAGCCTTTCTTATTATGAATTCTGTGACACTTGCATTGTCATTAATAGGGTATGTGTTAGGCATACAGCAGACGGTTGTAAACCCACCCTTAACTGCAGCCATTGTCCCTGTTTTTATAGTTTCCTTATATTCAAAGCCAGGTTCCCTGAAATGCACATGCATATCGACAAGCCCGGGGATTACATATAAACCCTTAGCATCGATAATTCGACTATCAGATTCATTACCCCCCTCTTGCCCGCTTCTTTCAAATCCCCCCTTCCCCCCCTTTGCTAAAGGGGGGCAGGGGGGATTATCGGATGGTGAGGGGGTGTTCTGTATTCTGACTTCTTTAATTTTCCCATCCTCTATTAAAATATCACCAACTCTATCAATCCCTTGTAACGGATCAATAATGTGTCCGTTTTTTATCAGTATATTCATCTTTTAACCCCTGCAAGCAGATACATTACTGCCATCCTGACAGCAAGACCATTTGTTACCTGATCGAGGATTACTGATCTCGGACCATCTGCAATCTCTGATGTGATTTCAATCCCCCTATTCATAGGCCCGGGGTGCATGACTATAACTTCATCCTTTGCAAGCGAGAGCCTCTCTAAGGTTAGCCCCCAGTTTCTGGAATATTCTTCTGTGGATGGAAAGAATCCTTTACCTTGCCGCTCCATCTGTATCCTAAGCATCATCAAAACATCCACGTCCCTCAGGCCGTCTTCCATATTATGAAAGATATCAATACCCATTACCTCCATCTCTTTTGGTATTAAGGTCGGAGGCCCGATCAACCTTAGCCTTGCCCCAAGCTTTTTCAGGCTATAAATATTTGATTTTGCAACTCTGCTGTGGGCTATATCTCCCACAATAGCTATCTCAAGTCCTTCAATCTTCCCCTTCTTCTCTCTTATTGTGAAGGCATCGAGGAGTGCCTGGGTTGGATGTTCATTTGTACCATCTCCTGCGTTTATTACTGAAACCCTGAGTTTTTTTGCGAGGAGATGTGGTACCCCTGATGAGGAATGCCTTATTATTATAAAATCGGCGCCGAGGGCCTGGACCGTGAGGGCTGTATCAATCAGGCTCTCACCCTTAACTACACTGCTCGTTGGTACAGAGAAGTTGATGACATCTGTACTGAGCCTTTTTGCTGCAAGCTCAAAAGAAGTCCTTGTCCTTGTTGATGGTTCAAAAAATAGGTTAACCGTGGTCTTGCCGCGCAGGGTAGGAACCTTTTTTATATCCCTTCCAAGTACATCCTTAAACCCTGCAGATGTATCGAGGATAAGATTTATTTCTTCCACAGAAAGTTCCTTTATGCCGAGCAGGTCTTTATTAGTTAGCACTGTCTACTCCTCACTGCTCACCTTTTCGAGTATTACTCTGTCTTCCAACCCTTCTTCTACGAGCTGAACCTCAACTGTCTCGCTTAGTGCAGTGGGTATGTTCTTACCTACATAGTCAGCCTTTATTGGAAGCTCCCGATGTCCCCTGTCAATCAAGACTGCGAGCTGGATAGAAGCAGGCCTTCCCATGTCCATCAATGCATCCAGTGCTGCCCTGATAGACCTGCCCGTAAAAAGGACGTCATCAACGAGTATAATCTTTAGATCTGTGACTTCGAACAACACTTCCGTCCTTCTGACAACAGGCTGCTCCTTCCTTATATTCAGGTCATCCCTGTAAAAAGCTATATCGAGGGAGCCGACAGATATTTCCTTCTTTTCAATCTGCTGTATCTTGGAGGCAAGTCTTTTTGCAAGATGTACCCCGCCTCTCTGTATTCCGACAAGACAGAGCTTTTCTATCCCTTTGTTCTTTTCAATGATTTCGTGTGACATCCGCATTAAAGCCCTGTCAATATCTTTCTTATTCATTAATTCTTTAGGCATTATGTCATCACTCCGCAAGGTAAATTAACCCAAATAATACAATCGAATAGTGCAGATGTTGTGGAAAAATTTATTTTTCGATACCTTGATTTACCTTTAACTAACGGTTTTCGGAATATTTTGGTAAGTATAACAAATAAAAATATTTTAAATAAATGCATCGAGTTAAATAAATTTTTGAGCAATGTCTGCATTATTCGGGTTAAACAGGCATAAAAAAACCTTCCCCTCATTGAGTGGAAGGTTAAGCTATATAAAACATTGCAGCTCAGGCTGCCTCCTTTACCTTCTCAGCCTCACCGGGCCATTCTTAAAGGTAGATTTATTAAAGCATAAAACTAAGAATGCTGTCAACTTGACGGGTATGTTCGCTTTCATTGCCTTTGTGATCCCCGGCTTTTTTTGATCTTGACAGTAATGATAAGATATATTATCATTTAATTAATCATGAATGTCTTATATAAATCGCCATTCAAAAAGTTTGTAAAAAGACAAAACAGACCTTTTCAGCTTGTTTTGGAGGACGAGGCTGAAAGGATTAAAAATAACCCCGATACAGGAGACCTAAAAAAAGGTGATTTATCAGGATTCAGAGTTCATAAATTTGTATTCCTGAACCAGGAATATCTTATAGCTTATAAACCTCAAAATGATCGGATAGTTTTTTATATGACAGGCACTCATGAGAATTTCTATCGTGAGCTTAAACATTATATAAAGGAGGTGGAGTAACCGTGATAACAGCCCAGAAAGTTTATAGAGAGATTTTAGCTATGCCTGTAAAGGAAAGAGAACGCCTGTTTGCTGTCATAGCCAGACATGGGTTTGAAAAGGACTTATATACTCATGATGAAGTATTCAGCGATATAAGACAGTCACCTTTCACTGTTAGAGAAGCAGCAGAATATCTTGAGGTATCAGAAATAACAGTTAGAAGGTGGGTAAAAGACGTGATCTTGAAATCAAAAAGACTCGGGAAAAATATAGTGTTTGATGTTGATGAACTTAAGGCATTTAAAAAGCAGAGGCAGAAGACGTATTCGGCTGTCAAATGAGTTGTAAGATTAAGTCTTTTATCTTTATAAGAATATCTGAGATGCTAAATCTGTAAAAGGTATGGGAATAAGTACAATGTCCCTTTGTTTAAGCATTGTTCCAGATAGCGTCGTCTACTGGATTGTCCCAAAATTTAAGGCTGCTTTCTGCTGCCTGCATCATTTCATAAGATTCTTCATCCGGAAGTATGATCACCTCAACCTTTGCCCCTTTTGGGAGTGGAAGCTTTGGTAATTCAATTGTGCCGTTTTCCTTTACAACAGAGTGGTATTTATATGCGTTCATCTTTACCTCCTGCTGCTTTTATTTTACCTGAATCTTTTTCTAAAATCATTGATGCTCAATTATTTTCATCCAAACGGGTATTAAGCAGGTGATGGTAAAGGAAGATTAAAGACCAGCCCATTGGTTTGACCCCAGAGGTTTTGCTGTCTGTCCCCACAAATTGACCTTATGGACGGCGATTAGAAGTTTTTGCAGATTTTGATATCAGGGATTTTTGTCCTTCTTCAATTAGCCTTGATAGCTCATTCCCGCGTATGAGCAACAAGGGTTTTCCATGAGCAAATATTTCCGCATCACGCGTAAAATACCCCGTTGTGACAACGATGCCTTTCGTTGCCCCTTCTGCAGCCACTACTCCATAAAGCTCTCTTACTATCTTTACGCCTACCTGCTCTGCCTCCCAATGTTTGCATTGCACTAAAACCATTTCACCCTTTTTTCTCAGAATGAGATCAATGCCTCCGTCAGGTTCATTACCGCCTCTTTCTTCCACTTGATAGCCCTGCCTTTTATATGCCTCTCCGATAAATTCCTCAAACTCTCGCCACTTCAACGCGCTAATATCCGGAAGGTTTTTTTGACGCTCAAACAGTTCTCTTTTACGACCGGCATTTTCATCTTCTTTCTTTCTCTTAATCACGCTTAGAATTACCGAAAGTATCTCCGTAAAAACGAAAACCAGCGAAACGAAAGGAGCGAATGACGGGGACGCCTTAGCCAAGCCCTGACTTAATAAGCCTGCACTGTTCTGTAACATGGAAGGCACCAAGAATTTTAAACCGAGATATGAGATAACTGCTAAAATGGCACTTATCCACCATGGTGCTTTCATCAGATCTTCGATAAGACTGCTTTTATTTCTTCTTGCCATAAAGTAGACCTTCACCGGTTATTTGATTATTAAGTTGCCATAAGAAAGCCGTCCCCGAACAGATAGCCTTTTCGGCATACCCACCAGATTTTCTTATGAAATCAGCATAAAAGTCAATTTTGGTGTCTGACCCCAATGATTACGTAGGTGGACCAAAATGAATCGGAGGAAGTTGAAAACTTGCTTATGCGGTAGAGACGTCGGAATGACTACTCTTTTTGCGAAACAATGTAGCCTATCCCCTTAATAAGCTTCCCACAAATTGACCTTATGGACGGCGATTAGAAATTTTTGAGGATTTTGATATCAGAGCTTTTTGCCCTTCTTCAATTAGCCTTGATAGCTCATTCCCGCGTATGAGCAACAAGGGTTTTCCATGAGCAAAAATTTCCGCATCACGCGTAAAATACCCCGTTGTGACAACGATGCCTTTCGTTGCCCCTTCTGCTGCCACGACTCCATAAAGCTCTCTTACTATCTTTACGCCTACCTGCTCTGCCTCCCCATGTTTGCATTGCACTAAAACCATTTCATCCTTTTTTCTCAGAATGAGATCAATACCTCCGTCAGGTTCATTACCGCCTCTTTTTTCCACTTGATAGCCCTGCCCTTTATATGCCTCTCCGATAAATTCTTCAAACTCTTGCCACTTCAACGCGCTAATATCCGGAAGGCTTTTTTGGCGCTCAAACAGTTCTCTTTTGCGACCGACATTTTCATCTTCTTTCTTTCTCTTAATCACGCTTAGAATTACCGAAATTATCCCCGTAAAAACGAAAACCAGCGAAACAATCGCAGCAAATGATGGGGCCGCCTTAGCCAAGCCCTGACTTAATAAGCCGGCTCTATCCTGCAATATGGAAGGCACCAAAAACTTCAAACCTATATATGAGATAACTGCTAAAATGGCACTTATCCACCATGGTGCTTTCATCAGATCTTCGATAATACTGCTTTCATTTCTTCTTGCCATAACGTATTCCCTCACTCGTTATTCGATTATTAAGTTGCCGTAAGAAGGCCGTCCCCGAACGGATGGCCTTTTGGCATACCCTACACAATCTCCTTACTCCTTTAAAGGTTGTGCTATAAACTCATTATGCAAGGAAACAAAAAGGTTGAGTATTGGCCATATCTGGCGAATACATTTTTCAGGCATATCTCTGGGAATGGCCCATTTACTTCCTCTGTGGAGAAAATAATTCCTTTTCTCCACGGCATGCTTGTAGAATTCTATTGTTTCTATATAGTTGAGCTCAACCTTCCCGCTTAATTTTCCTATGGTTTCATTCCATTTCGCTCCAGTCAATGTCGGGAATACTTTTTGAGTTCTTTGTCGTACAAACATATTATCACTGAGCAATCTCTCCTGAATCTGTTGCGAAAGTCCCATGTTGGACATAAGAGTTTCAAGAAAGTGCTGCAATAGAACTTCTCCAAGAGTGCAGAATAAAATTACTATTGCAAGTTGGTGATCACTTTTCCGCGCACTATTGGACATTTCAGCACCTTCTTCAGAAGGGTGTCTAAGGTGATAAAAATCCTGCATTAGATCAATCAAGCTGTGGACACTCATCGGGAAGAAACCCCTTCCTCCTTTGCTTGCGACACCACAGTTCTGGCAAAGATGACCGACTGTGATTCTTTCGTGATCACGATCAACAATTTTGCATGATGTACATATCATGAAATCGGAAAGAAGCATACTCAAAGGCTGATCACGTATTTCAAGAATGTCTATCATGCCGGCTCCCTGCATACAATAATTTTAAACAGGAATTTACTATGATAGCCACACTTCATTCAACCCAACCTGAAGGCTGTAGGTTTATTCATCTGACGCAAATATTCTGCTATGGGCTCCGGAATTTGTCGATCAGCCTGTTTATTACACAATAATGTGTTGCGAGCTTTTATACCACGGACATCAATCCAGTTATCTCTAAACAATATTCCACTGAGTTTTTTCCACTTATCAAAAAAGTCACTTATTCCGCGAAATTTTTTTGCGATGAAAAAATTCTCATCGCCATTACTCACCAATTTGTTGATAGAATAAATCGCTTGAAATAAATGTTTCTTTTCGTGGGTAGTACTGTTAGGACTTAACACAAGTACATTAATAATATTAGGGCAAATCTGATGTAATTTATCAAGAATAGCATCCCCAAATTTACGATATTCTTTGAGAGTGTAAAATACTGGCCTGGATTCACAATGATAGGATGTTTCATCAGGTGCAATTTTACCTGAAGATTTTGACAAGATTAAAACAAGCTCATCCTTGAACCCTGGAATAGGATATTCACGGACGCCGTCTAAAAGCAGACTCATCTCATCGTTACAAACTGTATTTTCAATATATCTAATAATTTTCTCTTTCGAGTGTTCAATCTTATTGACTATTTCAGGGTCGGCTTCAAAGTCGTTAAAACTCAGGCTGAATGCGAGATTTGAAGGTATTTTCTGAACTCTATCTGATATCTCCCGCAAGATTTCTTCATAACGCGATCCTGTTTTGTGTTCATGAATGCTGGTAACTTCTAAAGCAAATGTTGTAGCTTGCTCAAAGGTGGCAATATAATCAGAAGAAGTCGCAATATTGTTTTTGTTTTTCTCGTATTCTACTTCGAATCGTTCATCCAGAAGAAGAAGGTACGCTACTTCTAATTCAGACATGAGATCATTCAGTCCCTCGTCATTTGTTGCCTCGAAAATCCTCTTGCGAATTTTATCTCGATAAAAGTATGCAAACTTAGTAAATCGGTCACTCGTCAGAAGCCATGAAACCAAGACATCGGCCATGAAGTGCTGTTTATTGCCTAAAATATGCTTAACCAGTTCGTCATGAGTCATACGACAACGCACATCCTTTAATATTAAATTATGGCAATCTATCGTTTCTCTATCACTTTATGGTAGTTCAATTATCCTTCTCTCCTCTTCTGTCACCCCATAAAGCCCATAAACAATTTCATCAATCTTCTCATCCGTTATTATGATTTCGCGTTCTATTTTTTCGCGTTCTGCTGACGGCGGAAGGGCGTTTTTCTTTTTATGGAGTTCGAGTATTCTGTCAACGAGGGAGACTAGTTTGTCATGGACGACTTTTTCAGAGGGATTATTGAAATCGATAGTTCGGATGGGGAGTTTTTCAAGGTATTGTGTAAAAAATCTAAGGTACCCGCCTCTATATGCTGCGAAATTATTTTTATAAAAGAATGTCATTAGAGGCGAATTAAGAATACTTAGCAAATATCTATCGCTGCTACAAATAATGTAGGTTGTATTTGCAGAAAAATAATTCCCTTTTTCATCTAACATAAAATTGCCTTGTACTGAAATATCTGGCAGTATTATCTTCGGTTTTTCAAACTCCTCATAATAATCACACGTCCTCAACTCCCACCAATATTCGCCTTTGTCGTAACGCTTCTTACCTTTTTCCGTAAATGGTTCCAAATGTGCAGCTACTGATGGATAATTTTCACTGAACCATTTCCAAGCGCCTGATTCTGTCATTCCGTGCTTGACCCGGAATCCAGCTCCTTTCTCTGGATTTCCGCTTTCGTGGGAATGACGGATTTGTTCACACGTCCATCCCTTCGGTATGAGAATCAGATATCTGCCGCTTGGCGCCGGCTCATAACGCTTTATATCACGACCTACAAGGAAAGGCTTTATTAGTTCTTCACTCTTCGGGTCTTCTTCTATTAATCGTTTCTTTGTCTCCGCATCAATCACAAACGCCTCATTAAGACCTGTCTTTATTCCGTAATAAATCTTTCCTTTGACATACTCACCTAATGGAATACCTGCTTTGCGCAGTTTATCGAGCAGTGCCTGTGCCTGTTCATTGACGAGAGACCAGCCTTTGTCGGAAAGAGAAGCATTTTTAATCTTAAAGGAATTCTCTTTTACGTAATCATCAAGGCTACTGAAATTCAAAGTCTTTACTTGCGTGGCACAAAAACTCTGGATTCCTGTTTTCGCAGGAATGACAGCCTTTTTTATACGAACAATGCATGGGTATGTCGTTGCAGATTCGAAAACAGGTAAATCTCCAAAGTCTGTTATCTCCTCAATTTGTTGTTTCCTCATCCATCTGCGGAGTGGTTCTCCATAATTCGCACGCATCCATTTGTTCGCAACGATATAACTGAAAAGGCCACTGTTCTTGAGAAGCGAGACGCCCTTTTCGATAAAGTATGTATAAAGGTCTGCTGTGCCCTGATAGACTTCGTAATGCTTCTGAAAATAATCCTTGAACTCGCCAAGCGTCTCCTGTCGCACATAAGGCGGATTGCCGATTACAATATCAAATCCACCATTGTCCATTATCTCTCCGAACCCCGTTGATTTCGAATTCCAGTCAAACGGGTTGATGCGGCTCTTAGTGTCATCGTCAAAGAGACGGCCGTTGAGGATGTCATAACCAATGAGACTGTTCCCGCATTTGATGTTATTACTCAACGGCGGCAGGAGGTGCTGTTTTTTCGGCAACAAACCTCTTTCACCCTCCAAAGCCTTCAAATAAAGGCTCATCATGGTTATCTCAACTGCCTGAGGGTCAATGTCAACTCCGAAGATGTTGTTTCTTAATATCATTGCTTTTGTGCGTAACGGTAGAGCAATGTCCTCAGGCCCTACCCTGTAATAAAAATCAAAATATTGAGTCTGAGCTTCTTTAGGATGCTTACGATAATATTCAAGGTGATAGTTAATCAGGCACTGATAAGCTCCAAGAAGGAATGAGCCGCTTCCGCAGGCAGGGTCAAGAATTTTTATCTTCTCTATCTGTCTCGGTGTCTTGCCTTCGATGATTTTTCCGACCGTGTTTTTAACAATATAATCAACGATAAATTTTGGCGTATAATAAACCCCACCTGCTTTTCTTACTTCTGGCTTTTCCTCAACTTTAACTCTTTGAGGTGTTACTCTTATCGTGCTTCCCAGATAACGTTCATAAATGCTGCCAAGTAGTTCAACTCCTATTGCATCAAAGCGGTAACGGCTTTTCGGGAAATAGAGATTTTCGATGATTTCCGCTAAAAGATTCGAATCCACATTCGCTCTTTCACAGGCATGAGGTTTAAAAATATCTCCGTTTAAGTCATCGTTGACTTCATGGAAGAGGTCGAACAAATGAGTCATTATTGATTTCCGTTTGCCTTCCTCTTTCCATTGTGCAACGATATCCTGTAGTTCTCTATCGGGCCTTATCTTCCTGTCTTCTGCAATACGGATAAAAATAATCCTGTCGAGGAGTTTTTGGACGACATCATTTAAAAGTTTCACATCAAAGTCAGGATTTCTCTTGTGAATGTCCTTGGCAAGCTCTGTGCGCCAGATGGTCAAATCCTCAAGGAAAGACTTATCCGGAGGTATGCGTAACCTCTTGCTCTTTGTATCTCTGGGCAGAAGGGCTTCTAATGACCCTTGTTCAACTCTTTCTTTTGACAGTTCCCAGAGTTTTTCGATATTGCCAAGATAATCTGTATATTTGAAGTCAAAAATTAATCCTTCATTCGGGAATCTTGGATTCGGTTTTAAAGAAGCATCAAAAAGCTTGAATTCTTCAAAATCTGTAAGGATGACAAAATAGACCTCTTTTGTAGACCATGCATAGCTTTTAGCCTGTAGTATGTGGTTTATATCATCAAGTGCAACCGAGGGCGCTTTCGCTTCGACAAAAAATTTTGTTGCTCCAATAATTCTGAAGTTATAATCCGGTCTTCCTGTTGTCTCAGGTGAAAGCTCAACGATAACGTCTCTCTCGTGAGGAGGTTTCTGTGCTTTATTTTCTATATCCCAGCCGAGCGCCTTAAACAGGGGATTTATGAAATCCACTCTTACTTGTGCCTCGGGATAGCCCTTTGAAAGATAGTGGGTTTTGTCCTTTTCGAATTTTGAGA
>JBGQLV010000048.1:0-23053 GCA_041500225.1 Thermodesulfovibrionia bacterium
TGATGATTATCAATTCGTGATAAATAAAAATATGAGCTATACTAAATATCAAATGTCTTACAAAGGAGCTGCTGGTAAAGCTTTTTCTGCACACATGCCTATTTCAAATAGAATAAATTGCATTTTTTGGATTAAAGTTACATCCGGATGAAATATATAAGCAAGGGACCTGATGAGACAAAAGATATTGGTTTCAGGTTAGGAAAACTTTTAAGGCCGGGAGATGTTGTTGGCCTTTATGGTGAGTTAGGCACAGGAAAAACAACAATGGTAAAAGGTATTGCAAGTGCATTAGGTATTGATGAAAGAGAGATAGTAAGTGCCAGCTTTACGATAATTGCCGAGTATGATACAATCCCTCGTTTTTCCCATATAGATCTATACAGGATTGAGAAAGATGTTGAGTTTGCTGAGTTAGGCTTGTGGGATCAAATAGGAGAAGATAGTATCTCGGTTATTGAATGGGCTGAGAAGGCTGAGGGATGGCTGCCGGAAGATCTGATAAAGGTCAGGTTAAAATCTATTGGTGAAAATATGAGAGAAATAACGATAGAGGGATCACTTCTTGAAAGTGCTCCATAGAGGGACGAGATGAAAAAAGTCGGGATAATCTGTAAGACAGGAATATCTGAACCATCTGAGATATTGAAAGGGCTCCTGCCGTGGCTAAGGCAGAAAGGCTATGAAACCTATCTGGATACTGAGACTGCCTCTGCCCTTAATATAGAAGGTTCTCCACGTTCACAGATACCTTCATTAGTTGATGTTATCATTGTGCTTGGCGGAGATGGAACAATGCTGAGCGTATGCAGGCTTGTAGGAGATAAAGGAATTCCAATACTTGGTGTAAATATAGGTGGGCTTGGATTTCTGACAGAGGTTCAGAAGGATGAGCTTTATGATATTCTCGAGAATGTACTCACCGGAAAATGTCCCATAGAAGAACGGATGATGCTCACAGCATGCGTTTATAGGAATAACGAGTGCGTTGCAGAATACATTGCCATGAATGATGTTGTGGTTACTAAAGGGGCACTTGCGAGGATAATAGACCTTGAGACGTATATAAACCATACGTATGTTAATACCTTTAAGGCAGATGGTTTGATAGTTTCAACTCCTACAGGCTCTACAGCGTATGCTCTTTCTGCAGGAGGCCCTATCCTTTATCCTACACTTAACAGTTTAGTACTCGCACCAATATGTCCTCATACACTTACAAACAGACCAATAGTCCTGCCTGATGATGTCCTGATAGAAATAGTCCTCAGGTCACAGACCGAGGATGTTTTTCTTACACTCGACGGCCAGGTCGGATTTTCTTTAATGCTGAATGATATTGTTGAAGTAAGGAAATCTCTATTCACAACGAAACTCCTTACCCCCTGTGGGAAGGATTATTTCCAGATACTGAGGACAAAATTAAAATGGGGGGAACGATATACAGGCAAAAACCAGTAGTCAGTAGAAAGTAGTTATTGGAATGCAAATGCAGAATCAAATAATGAAGGATGTTAAAAAACTCCTTGAGTTTTATCAGGCACTTGGATTTGAAAGTCTGCCGATAAATATTTCCGTATCTGTTAAGGCTTTAAAATCGTTACCCGTTACACTGAGCCATTTAAAGAGACAATCGTATCCTGACAAAGGAGCTGCTTTAAAGACGTTGAGGGAAGAAATCGGTGATTGTAAGAGGTGCAAGCTTTCAAAGGGGAGAACAAATATCGTTTTTGGTGAAGGTAATCCTGACACAATGCTTATGTTTGTCGGCGAGGCACCGGGAAGGGAAGAGGACTTACAGGCAAGACCATTTGTTGGAGATGCTGGTACGGTACTAACCAGACTTACAGAAAAGATGGGATTTAAGAGAGGGGATGTTTATATCGCAAATATCGTAAAATGCAGACCTCCAATGAACCGTGAGCCTGAAATAGATGAAATACAAAGCTGCAGGGGCTTTGTGGAGAAACAGATTGAGATTATAAATCCCGAGGTAATTATGTCTTTAGGCAGGATATCTGCACAGACGCTAATAGGTAATGTAAAGTTAAAGATAACAGCGATACGCGGAAATTTCTTCGATTATAAAGGGATTGCCTTGATGCCAACGTTTCACCCCGCCTATCTTATCAGGAATCCTAAAGACAAATGGCTTACATGGGGTGATGCACAGAAGGTTATGGAGAGACTAAAAAGTAAAGGTTAAAGTCTATGGGGAAAGGTTATATGAAAACATTATGGGCGCCATGGAGAATGGAATATATATTGTCAGATAAGACTCATGGATGTATCTTTTGTGAACTGCCGAAACAAGATAGGGACAGAGAAAATCTTATTCTTTACAGGAGCTTGCATAACTTTGTTATCATGAACCGTTATCCGTATAACAATGGTCATCTTATGGTTGTCCCGTATATCCATAACTCTTCACTTGATGGGCTGAACGATGAAGCCCTGCTTGATTTTATGAAGGTCACACAGCATTCGATCACGTCACTCAAGAAAGCATTTACGCCGGAAGGTTTCAACATTGGAATAAATATTGGGAAAATAGCTGGTGCAGGAATGGAAGAACATATGCATCTCCATATGGTACCGCGGTGGGCTGGTGATACCAGTTTCATGACAGTTTTTGATGAAGTTAGGGTGATACCAGAACACATAATGGATACTTATGATAAGCTTGTTGTTGCATTTAATTCATGAATTAAGACCCATGAAAATTTTAAAAGTGGTTATAATATAGAACCCTTTGTCATAAATTTTTATTGACAGAGGGTAAATGTTAGTTTTTTAATAAAAAATAAATAAAATCTACGGATGGAAAAAGTGGGATTGAAAATCAGCGGGCTGGATGATATTAATAAAAAAATAAAAACATTAGATAACAGACAGCTAATAAGGGAATTAAATAATAAACAGCTAACTTCTGATGATCTCAATTTACTCGGAGATCTTTGCCTCAAAAAAGGAGACAAAAAAAAGGCAATCGAGTGTTTTTACAAAGCAGCAGCAAAGATATCTTTTTCTAACACTAACAGGGCTATTGCGATTTATAAAAAGATATTAAATGTCTTATCAACAGAGATAGATGCCCACGAAAGGATTATTAATATTCTTTCCAAATCAGGCCTTGTTGCCGAGCAGAAAAAATATCTTTTGTCACTGGCACAGCTCTATCAGAATACAGGCGATTTTAAAAAAGCTAACTCAGTATTTAGAAAGGTACAGGAGTTAGACCCTACCAATAAGGCTGCTGAGTTTTTTTTCAGCAGGGGTAAGATGAATACCACAAAAAATAATCCTCAAGGATAACGGTTAGATACAATGTTATTTAACCTCTATAGTCTATCTATTTTTTAACCAACTCTACTTTTTTTGAAAGATACCAATACAACTTGTATAACATGTCTATTAATACGATGATTGCAAGTATACCCATTATTGAGACCAGGAATGCATCTATCTTGAATATAAGGGCCTCTGCCTGAGATATAGCACTGAACGCTTTGTCCTTGAACATTTCTATTAATTTCCATGAAGCTGTGAGGGTTGTCGTAAACATAAATAGCATAGGGATAAATGTTATCCATGCATATTGCAACTTTCCGGATTTAACGATAACTACTGTACCAACGCCAAGCGCAATAGCAGCGAGAAGTTGATTTGCAACACCAAACATAGGCCAGATAGTAGATATGCTTCCTGAATAGATGAGATAACCCCACGCGGTTACGACAAAAAAACTTGCAACAATATTGCCTGGCAACCACCCAGTCTTTGATAAAGGCTTATAAATATAACCTCCAAGCTCCTGGAGCAGAAACCTACCAACCCTTGTTCCTGCATCAACTGTGGTAAGGATAAAAAGCGCCTCAAACATAATGGCAAAGTTATACCAGTAAGGCATCAGGCCCTTCATACCAGGCAGGTTCGAGAATATAGAAGCCATCCCAACTGCAAGGGAGACTGCGCCACCTGGCCTTCCTACAACGTCTGTGCCCACCATTTTTGAAAGTTCCACAGCCCTATCTACAGGGAAACCCAGGGCAGCAATTGCATCGAAGGACAGTTTTGTATTTATAGCAAAGTAATCACCTGGAATTAATATTGTTGCAGCTATAAGGGCCATAACTGATACAAACCCTTCAACAAGCATGGCACCATATCCAATAAAAGGGATGTCTTTTTCACTCATTATCATCTTTGGGGTTGTGCCTGATGAGATAAGGGAATGAAAACCGGAAATAGCGCCACATGCGATTGTGATGAACATAAATGGGAATAATTTTCCTGGAATAATCGGGCCTCCGCCTTCTGCAAATCTTGTAACTGCAGGCATCTGGATATTAGGGGCCATAATAATAACACCAAATGCAAGGAGAAAGATTGTCCCGATCTTCATATATGTCGATAGATAATCCCTCGGAGCGAGGAGCATCCATACGGGAAGAACGGAAGCGATAAAACCATAGATAACAATTGAAAGTATGAGACTGTTTCTTGAAAGATTAAAGAAGGGGTCGAGGAATGAACCAGGTATGTAGTGCCCTGTAATGACAGCAATGAGAAGGAGTGTAACACCTATAATGCTAACATCTACAACCTTTCCAGGTCTTAAGCGGTAAAGATATATACCCATAAATAATGCGATAGGGATGGTGAGGGCAATAGTGAATGTGCCCCATGGGCTTTTTGATAAGGCATTTACCACAGCAAGGCCAAGGCCTGCAAGTGCTACGATAATGATAAAAAGTATTGCGAGTGCTACAGCAATCCCTCCAACAGGGCCGATTTCATCCCTTGCTATCTGTGCAAGAGAGTGGCCGTTTCTCCTTACAGATGCAAACAGTATAACCGTATCATGCACAGCACCCCCCAGTGCTGAGCCTATCAGTATCCATAAGAATCCGGGAAGATAACCAAATTGTGCAGCAAGCATCGGACCGATTAATGGACCCGCACCTGCTATGGCAGCAAAGTGATGGCCGAATAAGACCCATCGATTTGTTGGATGATAATCCATCCCATCATAGAGTTTTTTTGCAGGGGTAGTACGTTTTTCATCAATAACGAGTACCTTTGTAACAAGGAAAGATGCATAGAATCTATATGTGATAGCATAGAAACATCCTGCAGCAACAACAAGCCAGAGAGCATTTACTTTTTCGGATGGGTTAATAATCCCGACTACAACTGAAAGTGAAACAGCAGCAATAATTGATAGCGTTATCCAGACGATTTTTTTTAATATCAGTCGATTCATTTTAATCTGAGTCAGATAGCCTTTCTATTCTTCTGAGCACAGATGATTCCTTCTCAACCTCCCCAAGCGCTTGATAACAGGATGCAGTGTATCGAAGTGTTTCCCTTGAATCCGGAAACTTTCGAAAGCATTCCAGCGCTTTTTCATATTGGCCTAAATTCATGTAGCTTATACCCAGACACGTGTTTAAGGATTCGCTCTCGGGGAATTGTTTCATTCCTTCGGCGAGTATCCGTACAGATTCCTCGTATTCTCTGTGCTTTTGCTTGATAATCCCTAAACCTATATATGCCCGCTGGTTGGGATGGTAAGACAAGGCCCTCTTATACAGACGTTGAGCAATTTCCTCTTTTTCAGGTATTGCCTCAATCACAGCGTAGTCCCCATGGCTGAAGGTCATGGCAAGCCTGGAGAGAAAATCGGCGTGGCTTTTGTAAAGGTCCTTCTTATCAACAAGCTGGACAGCATCTGCAAACTCTTGAAGATGGCTATAATAATCGGATCTGAGCTTTTGACCGAAGGCCAGGATCATATCTTTAGACAACTGAGGATCCGACTCAAAATACATAATATCTTCTATCTTCTTTAACCAGACGTCATCGTTCAGTTTTGTCCTTCGTTTAAAGTCTTCGTATAAGGCTGTACCAGGAAAGATATCCAGGATATAAAAGATAATGCTCAGTGGCTTGATCTCGTATATCAAGTCTATAGTCTCCTGTATAGTCTCCCAGCTTTCTCCCGGTGATCCGTAGATGAAATAGGCGCGGGCCAGGATACCGTACATGGTAGTCAGGGTAAATGCCCTCCTGATATCATCGGTCTTGATATTTTTGTTCAGCATGTCTCTGATCTTCTCCGAGCCGCTTTCCACACCGTAGCTGATTTGAATACAGCCTGCCTTCCTCATCCAATAAAGCATCTCTTCGTTCACATAATTGACCCGTGAGATAGCAAACCATGTGATCTTCAGGTCCTTTTCGATGATCTTTTTGCATATCTGGATCACCCGATCTTTCCTCATGGTAAAGGTGTCATCTGATACATAGAAGAAAGTAATACCCTTGCGGTAAAGCTGTTCCATTTGCTCAACAAAATATTCAGGAGAGTGAAATCTGACCTTATGCCCCCAAAACTGCGGGGATCCGCAGAAGGTGCAGTTAGCAGGGCAGCCGCGAGAAGAAATCATGTGCTGAAGCTCAAAGTATTTTGACGGCATAGGCAATCGGTCCAATTCCTGAATCACTTCAGCACTGCCCGTCTTTACAACTTTTCCTCCCTTCCTGAATGCTATTCCGTCAATCTTGTTGATTCCATCGTAATTTTCCTTTTCGATACACCGGATCAGATTGAGAAAGCTGTATTCTCCCTCTCCCAAAACAGCGAAGTCGATTTCCTTGAAGTGTGTCAGGAGATGCTCACACAAAAAGGTTGTGCCAATTCCGCCAAATACAATTTTCACCCCTGGAAGAATCTGTTTTGCGATTTTGGAAATATCTATGCCACCCCATCGGTTAGCATGCACGATGGAAAACCCAATCACGTCAGGCTTTCTCTCTTTGAGTGTCTCTTCGATCTTTTGCGGTGTCTTGTTTACGTTGTGCCAGTTCAATATTTCAACATCGTAATTATTTTCCTTTAAAAGCGCACCAATGTAATACAGGCCGATTGGCACCACACGCACATCCTCTGCGTGGAGTCTGTCCACAAGAAAGTAAGGATAGATAAGGACTATTTTCACCTGTTTCACCTTCTCGCTTCTTTAGCTGCTGAGTCAATATTTGGATTTGGAATTTTACCTAATTATAGCAGATATAAAAGCTGAGTAAGTTATATGTTCAATAATAGCAAAGTGTAACGAAGGTAATGTAGATTTCACAGAGAGAATGACTTTTCAATCTGCTTTTCATCACAGATATAATAATTTCTTCACTTCCTCTAAACCTTCAATTAATAGATATTCTCTATTACAGTGTTGTCTTGCCGATGCCCGGAGGCCCTGTAATAAGGATATTTTTTATCGTTAAATCCATAATACTCAGTCCTCTTCATTCATAGAAACTATTATTACCCACAATTGTCATTGTGAGAGTAGCGAAGCAATCTCGTTGTTTTCACATCCTTTTGAGATTGTTTCGTCGGTCGTAACGACCTCCTCGCAATGACACTAAAAATTTCTTATGTAATAGAACATCCTCCTATAATTTACAAAATTTCCCTATTTTGATGTAAAATCATTTCAAATGAAAACATTTGAGGATATTGTTGAGTTTCATGGGCATGTATGCCCTGGCCTTGCATTAGGTTACAGGGTATCCATGTTTGCATTGAAAGAACTTGGTGAAAGGGCATTAGATGAGGAATTGGTGGCAATTGTTGAAAATAATTCGTGTGCTGTTGATGCTGTTCAGGTAATTACAGGCTGTACATTTGGTAAAGGTAATCTTATTTTTAAGGATTATGGAAAGCAGGTCTATACATTTATAAAAAGGCCTTTTCGGAATCGCGTCACAACGAAAGGTGATGGAATACGGATTTCTGTTGATTGGAAATCTCAGGAAGAAACTGATGAAGAAAAAAACATGTGGGATAGATATATGAAAGGCGACCGTTCAGAAGAGGTTTTAAAAGCAGTTCATAATAGAAAATCAAAAAAGATTGAAATGATACTTAATGCAAGGGATGAGGAACTTTTAAAGGTTACAACGGGTAAGATAGACTTGCCTGAGGAGGCAAAGATATATCCAAGCCTGAGATGTGCCATATGCGGAGAAAAGGTGATGGAGCCGAGGGCAAGGGTCAAAGATGGTAAGATTGTATGCATTCCATGTTTTGAAGGAGGGTTTGCAGGAGGATGATAGAAATCAAGTTTAAGATGCCTGCATATGAAAGAGTGGAATTAGTAATCCCCCTCCATCCCCCTTTAGCAAAGGGGGATAAAATGAGAAGATTCTATATGGATAATCCGTCCCCCTCTTTTTTAAAGTCGGTACGACTCGCAACCGAGAGGGGTGAGGGGAGATTACTATTAAAATAGGGGTATTACATATGAAAGAGATAATCAAGAAGGCAGAGATATTGATAGAGGCACTGCCTTATATCAGGAATTTTTACGGTAAGACTTTTGTTATTAAATATGGGGGCTCGGCACAGGTAAAAGAAGAACTTAAAGAGTCTTTTGCCAAGGATATAGTTACAATTAACTACATAGGCATCAAGACTGCGATTGTCCACGGCGGGGGACCAAAGATTTCAGCAACAATGGAAAAGATGGGGAAGAAGCCTAAATTTGTGCAGGGACAACGTGTTACAGACAGAGAGACAATGGATATTGTAGAGATGGTGCTTGGCGGTCTTGTCAACAAGGAGATTGTTTCTTTAATCAACAGCCACGGTGGAAAGGCAGCAGGTTTGAGCGGAAAAGATGGAGGACTTTTAAAGGCGAAAAAGAAATTGTTTAAAAAACATGCAGAAACAGGTGTTGATGAAGTAATAGATATCGGTCTTGTCGGAGAGGTAACTCGTGTTGACCCGCAAATATTAATCAGTCTTGAAAAAGATGGATTTATCCCTGTCATATCTCCTGTAGGAGTCGGGACGAAAGGTGAGACATTAAATATCAATGCTGATTATGTAGCTGCTTCTATAGCATCTGCACTTAAGGCTGAAAAGCTAATTCTCTTGACTGATGTGCCAGGAATTATGGATAAGAATAATAAGATAATATCGACACTTACTAAGAAAAACATAAAGAAGTACATTAAGGATGGTACAATTACAGGTGGGATGCTTCCAAAGGTCAAAGCATGCCTTAAGGCAATTGAGGGTGGCGTCTCAAAGACACATATAATTGACGGTAGGGTTCCTCACTGCCTGCTTCTTGAGATATTTACAAAAGAGGGAATTGGCACAGAGATACAGGCATAAGGGTCTTTTATCCCTTATTTTTTTAATCTCACTTGTCGGGCTGGCGCTTTATCTATTTTTGGTACCGGATGTTTCAAAGCTTAAGAAAGAAAATCCTAAAAAGACCTCTTTCATGAAATACCGTGAAAAAGAGTGGAAACGTCAGGGTTAGAAATACAGGATTCAGCAGAAATGGGTTCCTCTATCGCAAATATCTCCATATCTCATAAAGGCTGTGCTTATTGCAGAAGACGATAAATTCTGGAGCCATGAGGGTTTTGATTATGAGGCAATGCAGAAGGCTATTGAGAAGGATATAAAAGCAAAAAAGTTTAAGTTAGGAGGCAGTACCATCAGTCAGCAGCTTGCAAAAAACCTCTATCTTTCACCTGCTAAAAACCCGATAAGAAAGATTAGAGAGGCAATAATCACATGGAGGCTGGAGAGGGTATTAACAAAAAAGCGAATCCTTGAGCTTTATTTAAACGTTGTTGAATGGGGAGATGGAGGCATATTCGGGATCGATACTGCATCAAAACACTATTATGGGAAACCTGCATCTGCACTTAACCCTGAAGAAGCATCAAGGCTTGCAGCGGTTCTACCAAATCCAAAGAAATTTAATCCCATAGGAAACAGCAGGTATGTTACAAACCGATCTAACCTTATCTACAGCATTATGGTAAGACGCGGGATTGTCGTACCTGAATATGAAGATGTTGTAGACGAAGGCAAAAAGAACGGGGAACCTGAAACACTTCCAGGAACAGAAGGACCACAGATTCGGTAATTTATAAATTCTTCAGGTTGTCAGAATAGTACAAAATTATTTAATAAGGAAAATAAAAATATATTGTGGACTTATCCCATCAAATGTCGGGTTTTGTTTGACAAAACCTGCAAAACATGGTACAAAATAAGATGCCACCTATAGGTAAAAAGAAGCAGCGTCTTGGTGAACTACTCGTTGAACATAGCTTGATTAATACAAACCAGTTAAAAGAGGCTTTGAAGAAACAGGCTCAGGTAGGTGGACAGATAGGGTCCATCCTGGTTGAGATGGACTTTATCACTATAGATGACCTGCTGAACTTCCTCAATAAACAGCTTGGGGTACCTTCAGTAAATCTATTTAAAGTAGACATAGCGCCCGAATTACTAAAACTCATGCCGCTGGAGAAATTTAGGACTATGAAAGTTATCCCCCTTAGTATTGATGAGAATACAGTAACCCTTGCAATGGTAAATCCCCATGATATGATATCAATCAGGGATATAGAGTTTTCAATCGGGAAAACGGTTAATCCTGTTGTGGTGCCTGCATCGCAGATGGAGGTTGCTATACAAAGCCTTATGTCACATCCTGAAGTCGGGCTTACTGGTGAGAGTATTGAAAAGGAGGCACAAAAGGCAGAGACAAAGAAAGCGCCTAAATTGATGTCATTGCTAAAATATCTGGCAGATTCACCAGCTACGGATCTTCTGCTTACTGCTGGTGTGCCACCTTCTATAAAGCTCAGCAACGATATAAAGAGGGCCTCTATGGACCCGCTAACACCTATTGATTGTGAAAGGTATGCAAGGGAATTGACCTCAGAAAAGGCTTGGGAAGTATTTGCCCAGAAAGGTGATTACGATCTTGCTGTAACATATCCTGAGATTGGCCGCTTCAGAGTGAATTTCTACAAACAGCGAAATTCTATTTCAATTACAGTGAGGCATATTACAGAAATCCTACCTTCATTAGAAGAACTTAAGTTACCTAACTGGATAAAGGAATATATTGTGATGCCACAAGGACTAATCTTTGTCTCCGGTCCAGCAGGTCATGGTAAGACAACGACCCTTGCTGCTATGGTAGATTTTATTAATACTACCAGAAAATGCAATATAATAACCCTTGAGGATCCAATTGAATATCTCCACAAGCACAAAAAAAGTAATGTTAATCAAAGGGAAATCGGTTTGGATACAGAGTCCTTTTATGAAGGGCTTAAACATGTATTTAGGCAAGACCCAGATGTAATTGTGGTTGGAGAGATGAGGGATGCCGATAGCTTCGCTATCGCCTTACAGGCAGCAGACACAGGTCATCTTGTAATAACGACTGTTCATGCAAGTACAGCTGCTTCAACAATAGAAAGAATTATCAATATATTTCCACCTCATCAGCAAAACCTTATCAGAACTCGAATCGCTGATAACCTTTTGTTTGTTCTCTCACAGAGGCTGGTTCCCTTGAAAAAAGGTGAAGGAAGGGTTCTTGCCTATGAAAAAATAATAAATAGTTTTGGGGTAAAGAACCTCATCAGAGAAGGTAAAACATATCAGATAAAGTCTCAGATGCTAACGGGCAAAGATGAGTATACATCTTTAGAATCCTCACTTGCAAAATTATACCTTGCAGGTTTGATTACATTTGAGGACGGTCTCCTGTATTCGGAAAACAAACAATTTTATAAAGATATTACAAAGGCCGTGTAATTAACGGGAGGCTTCTACAGCAAGAGACTTTAACTGTCCGCATCTCGTAGAGTTTAATCCCACTTGTCAATCCTTTAAGTCAGGGCATGATATTTAAAAGCGTAAAGATTTTGTTTGAACTATTCAGTGCGCTATCTTTACAGAGTGCGGGATTATATGGTATTGTTAAAACCAATAACAATTTTGAAAGGTGGTATTGAATGGCAAATGATAAGGTACATAAACAGACAATAATAAACGACTACAGACTTCATGATAGCGATACAGGTTCACCCGAGGTCCAGATAGCTTTATTAAGCACAAGAATAAACTATCTTACTGAACATTTCAAGATTCATAAAAAAGACCATCACTCAAGGCGAGGTCTTCTTAAGCTCGTTAGTGAGAGGAGAAAATTGCTTGACTATCTCAAGACTTCAAGCAAGGACCGCTATGACAAGGTGATTGAAAGGTTAGGGATAAGAAAATAATGAAAAGACTCGATATTGAGGTTAGAGGAAAGAGGCTTTCTCTCGAAACAGGCAAGATGGCAAAACAGGCTGATGGAGCAGTGGTTGCACAGTATGGCGACACAGTAGTACTTGCAACGGCTGTATCAGAAAAAACCCCAAAAGAAGGCCTGGATTTTTTCCCTTTAACAGTAGATTATCAGGAGAAGGCATACTCGGCGGGTAAAATCCCTGGCGGCTTTTTTAAGCGCGAGGGACGACCGACAGAGAAAGAGATACTGACCTCCCGTCTGATTGACAGACCCATAAGGCCTCTTTTTCCAAAGGGCTTTTACTGTGAGACACAGGGTATTGTCAGTGTTCTCTCATACGGTGATGAGAATATTGCAGATATACTTGGAATAATAAGCATGTCTGCTGCCCTTATGATCTCCGACATCCCGTTTAACGCAGCGATCGGTGCTGTAAGAATTGGCAGGATTGCAGGCTCTTTTGTGATAAACCCTGACCTGAGAGAGGTTGAGGAGTGTGACCTCAACCTTATTGTGGCAGGTACTGAAGATGCTGTTTTGATGGTCGAGGGCGAGAGTCAGGAGATATCAGAGTTTGACCTTCTCGAGGCCTTAGATATAGCACATCAGGAGATCAAGCGAATATGCGCTGTTCAGAATGAACTAAAATCCATTGCTGGTAGAGAAAAAAGACCTGTAATAACTCCTGTTGTGGACGAAGAGCTTAAGAAAACTATTGCAGAGATTTCTTTAGAAAAGATAAAAACTGCTATCACTATTTCTGACAAAATGAGGAGACAGAAAGCCCTTGATGAAATACTCGAAGAGGTAATCGAGAAGCTGAACACAGGCGAGAAGGACATAACAATGGATATAGGTGCTGTGTTTAACGATATCGAGAAAACCCTTGTAAGAGATATGATCCTGAACGAAAATATAAGGGCAGACGGAAGGTCTCCGGAAGAGATAAGAAAGATAAGTTCTGAAGTTGGCATCCTTCCAAGAACGCATGGCTCTGCGCTATTTGTTAGGGGAGAGACCCAATGCCTTGCAGTTGTAACTCTCGGCACTTCAGATGATGAACAAAGGATAGATTCGCTTGATGGAGAGTCTTTTAAGACATTCATGTTGCATTATAACTTCCCTCCTTTCAGCGTAGGTGAGGTAAAGCCATTGAGATCACCGGGCAGGCGAGAGATAGGCCATGGCATGCTTGCAGAGCGGGCTGTTAAGGCAGTAATGCCAACAAAGGCAGAATTTCCTTATACGATAAGGATAGTCTCAGACATATTGGAGTCTAATGGATCATCATCTATGGCAACAGTATGCGGAAGCTCTCTTGCATTGATGGATGCAGGTGTTCCCATTAAGTCTCATGTTGCCGGTATAGCAATGGGGCTTATAAAAGAAGATGACAGGGTTGTTATCCTTACAGATATTCTCGGTCTTGAGGACCATCTCGGCGATATGGATTTTAAGGTAACCGGAACAGAGAAGGGGATTACGGCATTCCAATTAGATACAAAGATAGGTGGCATATCACGTGGGATAATGGAAAAGGCACTTGAGCAGGCACGGCAGGGCAGACTGCACATACTCGCTAAAATGAGTGAGACAATCAATGTACATCGAGACAATCTTGCACCATATGCCCCGAGGATTTACACAATGCAGATTAAGCAAGCCAAGATTCGTGATGTAATAGGTACAGGCGGGAAGGTTATCCGCGGTATAGTAGAACAGACAGGTGTAAAGATAAATATAGATGACAGCGGCCTTATCAATATAGCCTCCTCTGATGGAGAATCGGCAAAAAAAGCTATGGATATAATAAATAATATTATTGCTGAGGCTGAACTCGATAAGATATATCTCGGCAAGGTAAAAAGGGTTGTTGATTTTGGAGCATTTGTAGAAATCCTTCCCGGGACAGAGGGTTTGCTACATATATCACAGATATCAGAACAAAGAATAGCAAAGGTAACAGACGAAATAAATGAAGGTGATGAGGTTCTTGTAAAGGTTATAGAGATAGATAAATTAGGGAGGATACGCCTATCCAGGAAAGAGGCATCAAGAGAGGCAAAACACAGGCCGCAGTAAAAATCAAATTGTTTGCATTACCCTTGAGAAGAGCTATTTCGTTGCCAATAAATAAAATTTTCACAAGTCCGATATCTAATGGGGCATTCCCTTTCTATGAGTCGTAGACAAATACATCATTTAGTGTTTGTCCATAAACTAAGAATTAAGTTATCCGTCATTCCCCGACTTGATCGGGGAATCCAGTGTTTTCAAAGACTTCTGGATTGTCCGGTCAAGCCGGACAATGACAAATACGGACTTTATGGACAGACTCTATTTAAGTTAACTGATAGAGCGATATGTTTATAAAAGAACATCTATTAAATGGGCTGCCGGTAGTTATGGAATCGCTTAGGAATATGCGGTCTGTTGTCCTTGGTCTTTGGGTGAAGGTGGGTTCGAGGAATGAGTTACCTGTGAAAAATGGGATATCCCATTTTCTTGAACACATGTTTTTTAAAGGGACAAAGAAACGTAGTGCAAAGGATATTGCATTTGAGATTGATTCTCTGGGAGGAGATCTGAATGCCTTTACATCCCGTGAAAGTACAACTTTTTATGTAAAGGTGCTTGACGAATACCTTGAAAAAGGCTGTGAATTGTTATCAGATGTTTTTCTCTACTCGACATTTCCCGAAGAAGATATCGAGAAAGAAAAGAGAATAATAAAAGAGGAGATAAAGATGATTGAGGATACTCCTGATGACTATATTCATGACCTTTTCAACCAGACCATCTGGGGTCATTCGGGACTAGGACAGCCTGTTCTAGGCCACAGGGATACAGTGAGATCCTTTACAAAGGATGACCTTCTCTCACATATAAGAAAGTATTATGGTACAAAGGATATAGTTATATCCTGTGCAGGAAATTTTGAACCTGAACATCTACTTTTTATGCTCAATAAAAATCTCGGCAACTTAAGGAGGGGTTCTGAGCCTGAAAGAGGTGCACCGCCTGATTTTAAAGGCAAGCTCGAGGTATTCAGGAAAGAGCTTTCTGAGGCACATATATGTCTGGGAGTCCAGGGTCTTTCTCAGGCGAGTGAAGAACGTTACAGCCTTATCGTACTTAATACCATTCTTGGGGCAGGTGTAAGCTCAAGGCTCTTTCAGGAGATAAGGGAAAAGCGGGGGCTTGCATATTCGATATATTCATTTATCGCATCATATTTTGATACAGGTGTATGGGGTGTCTATGCGGGCGTCAGCAGGAAAAAGGTGAGGGAGGTATTAGAATTAATTCTTGAAGAAATGAATAATTTAAGGGATACACTTAACGAAGCAGAACTGCAGCGTGCAAAGAACCAGCTCAAAGGTAATATAATCCTGGGGCTTGAATCAACAAGCAGCCGCATGAACAATATTGCACGTCAGGAGATATATTATGGCAGATATTACTCTCCTAAGGAGATGATGAATAAGGTTGATTCAGTCACGCTCAGCCAGATTAAAGACCTTGTTAGTAAGCTGGTCAAAAAAGAATATCTCTCACTTACAGTCTATGGGCCGGTTAATGAAGAGGATTTAAGGGGGGTACTGGGTTAGCAGAGTTTCTTGAGTTTGTATGGTTTCTTGTGTTATAAATTCTAAAAACACAAGAGACTCAATAAACTAAGTTAACCTGAAGAGGAGGTAATTATGCCAGCATATGAATATACCTGCAAAGACTGCAAAAAAGAGTTTACAGTTTTTCTTTCAATCAAGGAATTTGAAACAAAGCCCAAGATCAAGTGTCCTCACTGTCAGAGTGATAATGTAGAGAAAAAACTTACATCCTTTTTTACAAAGACGAGCAAGAAATCCTGAGGAATTCCACCTCTTATAAAGATTCTGGGTGAACAAGGTAATTTTAAAAACAGAGTTTCCTGATATCACCTTTGTTAAAAGTGCTAAGGTAAGAGATATATATGACCTCGGTGAGCATCTGCTGCTTGTGGCCACTGACAGGATATCAGCCTTTGATGTTGTCCTGCCTGATGGGATCCCGGAAAAGGGTAGGGTGCTTACACAAATATCCATCTACTGGTTTGAACAGATGGAGGATATTATTCCAAACCATATTGTAGCTGCAAGGGTGAAGGATTTTCCTGAAAAACTGCATAAATATGCTGATATCCTTGAGGGGAGAAGTATGCTTGTGAAGAAGACACGGCCAATGCCTGTTGAATGCGTAGTAAGAGGCTATCTCTCAGGGAGTGGCTGGAAGGAATATAGAGAGAAAGGACTTGTTTGCGGAATTAGGTTGCCTGAAGGACTTGTTGAGTCTTCCAGACTTGATGAGCCGCTATTTACTCCGAGCACAAAGGCAGAACAGGGGCATGATATTAATATTTCCTTTGAAGATGTAAGAGGTATTGTCGGTGATGACCTTGCTAAAAAACTTAAGGATATAAGCCTGAGAATATATTCAAAGGCAAGAAACATAGCTGAAAAAAAGGGCATTATTATAGCTGACACAAAGTTTGAATTTGGGCTATATAATGGTGATTTAATAATCATAGATGAGCTTCTTACGCCTGACTCGTCACGTTTCTGGTCAACAAAGGATTATGCCCCGGGCAGGGGTCAGGACAGCTATGACAAACAGGTTGTAAGAGACTATCTGCTTACTCTTGACTGGGATAAAACTTATCCCGGCCCATCGCTACCAGATGAAATCATAAAAAAAGCATCCACACGATATAGAGAAATCCTCAAAATAATTACAGGACAGGAAAAGTAATTCTGCCGCTCCTCAAACATAGGTTTTAGTCAAATAGTTTTGAGTTAAGATTTCTGTTTGTGCCTTTTCTGCTCATACATCAATTTATCTCCTTGAACCAGTAGTTCATCAATAGAGCAAGGATTTTCAGGGTCGTAGTACGCTATGCCAAAACTTAACGAAAGCTTGTAGCTACGGTTAATTTCTGAGTTGTGAATCTCAATACTTTTTTGCAAACGAGAAGTAGCTATTTTGGCACTGTCCTCAGTAGTTCCGATTGGAATAACTACAAACTCATCTCCGCCGATGCGGGCAATAATGTCTGACTCTCGATAATTATTTCTGAGAATATTGGCAATATCGATTAATGCCATGTCGCCTTCTTTGTGTCCGAATGTATCATTAATCTTCTTTAGACCATCTAAATCGGTATAAAGCATGAATATTCCTTTCTTCTCCCGTTTGCACAGTTGCAACAGTTTTTCAACTAAGCTAAAGAATCCTCGTCTATTGTAAAGACCAGTGAGTTCGTCGGTAACTGCCATTGTTCGTACCTTCTCTTGCAATTTAACATGCTGTATCCTTGCCATAAGCTCATTTAAAGTAAAGGGTTTTTTTATAAAATCCGATGCTCCGGCTTCTATAGCATTGTCATAGGAGAATTCTTCAGCGTATGCGGTCATGATGATGACGGCCATATCCGGTATAATTTTTTTTGCTTTATGTGTAAGTTCAAAGCCTTCTATCCCAGGCATTCTGATATCTGTTAACATAATATCAAACGACCTTTTATTGATAAGTTCAAGAGCAGCCTCAGCACTTGACGCTGTTTCACATTGATAACCTTCTAATGATAAAGCTGTTTTAAAAATCTCCAACAGTCTTTCATCATCGTCAACAATTATTACGGAATTTCTTTCGTCCATTTAATTCTCCAATCTAACATGCCACCTATTGATTATTAAATTTAATCTACAATCTTAAGTTAGACTTGTCAAATCGTTGATTTCAGTTGTCAAGCCAATTTAGAAATGTCCTCTTTTTACCAAAATAGAAATGTCCGGTTTTCATTGTTTTGATCCTACAAGGTGTCCTTGTTCATGTCTGTGTATACCAAACTTAAAGTTTTTCCAGGGATCATGTTTAGTCGGATGATAGATCTTTCTGTGAATCTTTAGAGGTTTCTTTTTCTTCGCCGGGCGTGCAGCGATCTCCGCAAATTGTACGGCTCTACCATTATGCGTTACGGTCATAGAACCATCCATTCTGTCATGAATGAGGACCGCCGAGGCATGGATATGGCTCTGTATCTGATAGAGTTTTCTGTTGTGAGCTATGGTAAAGTCATTCCGGAGCGTCCTTTTGGTCTTTACACAGAAGATATCGTTGAGGTTGAGTCCTCTGGGAATGTCCCGGTGAAGATTCTCCTTGCTCACCGGGATGACAGCAAATTGCCTGTTGTATCCAGGCAGATACTGATCGAGGAATATATTAGCCTCTTGTATCGTCCTGATATTCTTTAAGCGCATCTCCTTCACCAGTCTGTCCTGCAGAGTCCCAAATAATCGTTCAACCCTGCCTTTTGCTTGTGGAGAGTTGGCATGTATCACCTCTACTCCCAGTTCTTTTAATGCCCTCTCAAACTCACTTAATGGCTTCGTGTCATTCAGTTCATCTTCAAGCGTGGGTTTGCCGTTTGATTTATATGTCGTATGCTTATCCAGGTATACGCTCATGGGAATACCATGCCTTTTGATATATCGCTTGAAACTGTCCATAGCCGGGATGGTTCCCTCATACTCATAGAATCTGCCAAAGGTAGTGCCAGTGGCATCATCTATATATCCCATAAGAACACACCGTGAGCCCCTGCCTTCAAGCCAGTCGTGATGAGATCCATCCATTTGAATCATCTCGCCACGATACTGTTTCCGCTCTCTCCACTGATGATATACTCGTTTCTTCCTGGTTTTCTTCCAATCCCCCGACTCTATAAGCCACGTTCGTAATGTTTCATCGTTGAGTTTTATCCCATCTCTCTCAAAAAGCTTCTCAGTGGCAAGGGTCGGTCCAAAATCCTTGTACTGTGTCCGATAAAGCTTCACAACCCTATCTCTGATATTCTTCGGCGTCTTCCTGTTTGAATCCCTGCCACGGGATTTATGGATTATCCCTTTTTCACCTTCAGCCTTTACCTTCTTTACTATCCTTCTTATTTGCCGGGTACTTAATAAAAGTATCTCTGCGGCATTTACCTGCTTTATCACCCCATCTACTACCTTCTGAATGATGTGGATTCGCTTCAACTCCTTCTGCCTTAACATGATAATGTCCCTTCCTGCCATCGTGCCCTCCTTCGGAAAAGGGCAGTTTAGCATTCCTAAAACAGGACATTTCTAAATTGGTCAAATAGGACATTATCATTTTGGTGTGACAATTTTACTTAAATTAAAGATTCTTGAATAATCGGCGGTTAAAGGTTAGAATTATCTCCAATGAGGGTTATAAGGAACAATAAAGCAATGATAGCCTTCCTTAAGGTTCTCAAGAAACGTGCCTCAGGAGGTACTCAGGAGATTGAGCTTAAGGTTAAGGCTATCCTTGATGATGTGAGGAGAAATGGGGACAAGGCAGTCCTTAGATACACAAAGGCCTTTGATTTCCTGAAGGCAAAGGGATTGAGAATAAGGCCGGATGAAATATCAAGATATGCAGGAAGGGCAGATGCAAAAGTAGTAAGAGCCCTTAAACTGTCTGCAAAAAGGATAAAGGCTTTTCATGAAATCCAGAAAGAGGAATCCTGGACTTTTTCTGAAGGAGACGCAACCCTCGGGCAGTTGATAAGGCCAATTGGAAGGATCGGTGTATATATACCAGGTGGAAAGGCTTCCTATCCATCTACCGTTTTAATGAACGTTATCCCTGCTCAGGTGGCAGGTGTAAAAGAAATAGCCCTATGTGTACCTACTCCAAAAGGCGAGATAAATTCATATGTGATGGCTGCAATAAAATTCCTCGGGATTAAAGAGGTTTATCGGGTTGGCGGAGCACAGGCAATAGGGGCAATGGCATATGGAACAAAGACGATAAAGAAGGTCGATAAGATTGTAGGTCCCGGAAATATCTATGTAGCAACAGCAAAGAAGATGGTCTTTGGGATTGTGGATATAGATATAATTGCAGGGCCGAGCGAGATATTGATTATTGCAGATGATTCGGCAAACCCGGCATTTGTTGCAGCTGACTTGCTCGGCCAGGCAGAACACGATGAGTTTGCATCATCTATATTAATAACTGATTCCAGAATGCTGGCAGATGCTGTTGACAAAGAGGTTGGGAGACAACTTGGCAGGCTAAAGAGAAAAGAGATTGCAATAAAATCTATTGATAAGTATGGCGCTATAATAATCACAAAAGACATAAAAGACGCTGCAGAGCTCTCAAACCACATTGCGCCTGAACATCTTGAGGTTATGACTGAAGAGCCAATGAATGTTTTACCTGTGATTAAGAATGCGGGTGCGATATTCCTTGGAGAGTGGACCCCTGAGGCATTAGGGGATTACTCTGCAGGCCCGAACCATACCCTTCCAACAGGGGGGACAGCAAGGTTCTCATCACCACTTGGCGTTTATGATTTTGTAAAACGTTCAAGTCTTTTGAGTTTCACAAAGGATGGTTTTTCAAAACTCGCCGAGACGGTTAAAACAATTGCGTCGGCAGAAGGTTTAGAGGCACATGAACATACAATAAGGGTTAGGGAAAGAGTAAGAGATGGTCATAGGCGTTCCAAAAGAGATTAAACCTGAAGAGAATCGAATAGCCATTGTACCGGGGGGAGTGGAAACTCTTGTTTATAAGGGACATAAAGTAAATATAGAGAGGGGCGCTGGATTTGGAAGCGGGTTTAATGATGAAGAATATATAAGGGCCGGAGCTCAGATTCTCGATAGACACGAGGATGTCTTTGATAATGCTGAACTTGTTCTTAAAGTTAAAGAACCTTTGCCAGAGGAATACGGACTTCTTAAGGCAGGACAGATTTTGTTTACCTATCTTCACCTTGCTGCTTCAGAGGAACTTGCCCGCAATCTTCAGGAAAGAAAGATTATTGGAATAGCATATGAAACTGTTCAGACAGAGGATGGTTTCCTGCCGCTTTTATTTCCAATGAGTGAGATTGCAGGAAGGATGGCGCCTCAGGAGGGGGCGAAATACCTCGAAGAAACTTTTGGTGGCAGAGGAATCCTTTTAGGAGGGGTGGCTGGAGTTCCGCCGGGTAATGTAGTAATCCTTGGAGGTGGTACTGTAGGTTTTAATGCTGCCCGTATAGCATTAGGCATGGGCGCATCTGTAACGGTTTTAGATATAAATCCACGCAGGTTAATAATGCTGGATGAATTTTTTCAGGGCAGGGTTACTACAATGATTGCTGATAATTATAATCTGAGGATGGTAATCGGCTATGCTGATTTGCTTATCGGGGCTGTACTGGTACCCGGGGCTAAGGCGCCAAAATTAATTACCCGGGAAATGCTGAAGACCATGAGAACAGGAGCAGTTCTGGTAGATGTCTCTATAGACCAGGGGGGATGTGCAGAGACCTCTCGCCCGACTACACATTCTCATCCCATATATGAAGAAGAAGGTATAATACATTATACAGTTACTAATATGCCCGGAGCTGTTCCCCGCACATCTACCCGTGCTTTGACACTTAACACCTTACCTTATGTGCTTGAGATTGCTGAAAAAGGCTGGATAAAAGCCGCAAGAGAAAATCCAGCTTTATCTAAGGGAGTAAACTTAGTCGAAGGCAGGGTCACTTATAAAGCAGTGGCAGAGGCATTTAATCTCTCATATACTCCTCTAAAAGAGGTCCTGTAAAGTCAAAGAGAAATTTTTTAAAACACATATAAAAGAGATAAAAAATTTATCTGTAAAAGATAGGATTTGATCCATCAGACAGTGTCAGGTGTGTTGTTGCTTTCATAGGGGAAGTGGTCTAACCCGATGTCTTGTTTCTTCTACACTAATTATGGCACCTTTTTTCAAATCTTCTGAGGATTCTTTCAAAACCTGCTTTAGTCTGCTGGTTACATTATTGGGAGTTTCATTCTCAAGTCTCAGGATGATTACGCTGGGGCATTTTTCACCGGAAGCAGAAACAATGTCACCGAAATCAAGGTCGCAAGTCAGGACAATACGTTTTTCTCTCTTTGCCTTTTTAACAATCTCGGTATCCGAAGAACGATGCATACTTAGGTCTCTCACGTGTATGGCATCAAAGCCCTGCGCTTTTAGCCATTTGACTGTTGTCTGGGAAATACCCATGTCAGCAATAAATTTCATGCGACTTAATTAAACGCGGGGTGCAGTTCCTCTTTGGCGAGCCAGGAGCCGTATTGCAGAGCTTCTTTTATGTCTTCAGGTTTAAGGTCAGGATATTCCTTGATGATTTCTTTTGTAGTCATTCCGTTAGCGACAAGATTTATTATCAGGGAAACAGGAATCCGCATTCCCCTTATGCATGCTTGTCCACCCATAATCTCTTTGTTGAATGTTATTCTTTTAAATTCCATCATATCACACCTCCAGAGCTATTTTTATTATATAACAATCTACAATTCTTTTTATCTTCTTCCCTCCACAATCTCCTCTGGGGTCAGGTCGTAAAGGTCGTAGACCATTTTGTCAATCTGGCGTTCAAGGGCAGAGGGCTTCTGTTGCTGTGTTGCTGTTAATTTCGATTAATTAGAACCGTCCCCGATTCCATTGCTCGAATCTTTTGGGAAGCGCAGCTTCACCTGCAACCCCTCATAGCGAGTATACGAAGAAAAATGATGATTTCCGTTCGAACTATTGTGTCGCATAATATGGGAAGTGTTACTACGTTTCCTACCGGAAAAGAGAAGAAGTGCTGATATTTCAAGACCTGACCCCGTTGCATCTCATCCGGACAGACCAATCGCGACGTTGTGACTGCGGCAGCCGACATCGACGCTGACACGCAGTTCGAGTGAGACGTGTTTTTTCATATAGGCTCCTTTGCAGACAAGATGTTCATCCTCAGGTCTCGTCTACTTACAGAGCCACTTTAGGCACCATCCCGGTCGACCCTTTTGAGGATGACGCAGATGGCGGGGGCGGCA
>JBGQLV010000049.1:0-22952 GCA_041500225.1 Thermodesulfovibrionia bacterium
AAGATGGGATGAGTGGAATAGTAAACCAAAGAAGAGGATTTATCCTTATTAACCTGAAAACCTAAAATAGGACATTTCTATTTTGGTAAGAATAGGACATTTTTACTTTGGCTTGACAATTTAATCCGCCATTCTTGACTTCCATAGAACTAAATAGTAGTTTATTATAACTAAAAGGAAAAATAATAATGCTTGATGCAGGGTTTGTTAGAGAAAACATTGATACTGTAAAAAAATCTCTTGAAAATAGAAGCTACATTCTTCCTCTCGGTGAATTTTTGAAGTTTGAAGAACAAAGGCGCTTTCTTCTTAGAGAATCGGAAGAACTAAAAAATAAACGTAATATTGTATCTGAAGAGATAGGAAGATTGAGAGTCCAGAAACAGGATGCATCACGGCTTATCGAGGAGATGAAAATAGTATCTGATAAGATAAAAAAACTTGACGAAAAAATAAAATTGCTGGAAGAAAATACTAATGAGTTTCTTTTGAACGTACCTAATATCCCTCATGAATCAGTCCCTATTGGAAAAGATGAGACAAAAAATGTAGAGATAAAGATGTGGGGTGAGCCGAGAAAGTTTGATTTTGAACCATTGAATCACTGGGATATTGGTGAGATGCTTGAGATCATTGATTTTGAAAGGGCGTCAAAGATAGCAGGAGCAAGGTTTTCCCTGACAAAGGGGCTTGGTGCAAAACTTGAAAGAGCATTGATGAATTTCATGCTGGATTTGAATACATCAAAGGGATATAAAGAAGTCTTTCCCCCGATTATTGTCAACAAAGAGAGTATGACAGGTACAGGACAATTGCCGAAATTCGAGATGGAGCTTTTCAGAATAGCTGATCCCGAGTTCTATCTCATACCAACAGCAGAGGTGCCGGTAACAAATATACATAGAGATGAAATACTGAGTGAGAAAGATCTGCCAATTTATTACACTGCATATACACCCTGTTTCAGACGCGAGGCCGGCTCATATGGAAAAGATGTAAGAGGTCTTATCAGACAGCATCAGTTCAATAAGGTAGAGCTTGTTAAATTTGTAAAACCAGAGGACTCTTATAACGAACTTGAATCTCTGACCAAGGATGCTGAGGATATTCTTCAAAAATTAGAACTTCCATATAGAGTCGTAGCTCTTTGTACAGGGGATTTAGGTTTTGCTGCTGCAAAGACATATGACCTTGAGGTCTGGCTCCCGGCCCAGCAGAAGTACAGGGAGATTTCCTCTTGCTCGAATTTCACTGATTTCCAGGCAAGAAGAGCAAATATACGATTCAAGAGAGAAGGGAAAAAGGGTACAGAGTTTGTCCATACACTAAATGGCTCCGGCCTTGCTATAGGCCGCACACTTGTGGCGGTCCTCGAAAATTACCAGCAGAAGGACGGAAGTGTGGTTGTCCCGGAGGTACTGAGGCCGTATATGGGAGTGGAGGTAATAAAGTAAATTCCGTGACCATTCGTGAGCAAACAGAGGAGATTGAAAAGAAGACTTTGCATCCAAGGGCTTGCCTGAGCTCACAGAGCAATGGCAGGTTACGGCCTGAAAAAGAAGGAGAGATAAGGACATGCTTTCAAAGGGATAGGGACAGGATTATACATTCAAAAGCATTCAGAAGACTAAAACATAAAACACAGGTTTTTCTCGCACCACAAGGTGATCATTACAGAACTCGCCTTACTCATGTGCTTGAGGTATCACAGATAGCAAGGACAATAGCAAGGGCGCTGAGATTGAATGAAGATTTGACAGAGGCAATAGCATTAGGCCATGACCTTGGGCATACGCCATTCGGCCATGCAGGTGAGGCTATTTTGAGGGAGATACATCCTGGAGGGTTTGACCACTATAAACAGAGCCTCAGGGTTGTTGATTTCCTTGAACAGGGCGGTAAGGGGTTGAATCTTACCTATGAGGTAAGAAATGGGATAGTCAAGCACTCAAAAGGCAAGGGACTTATAATCCCTGAGACAAAGGCAGATAGGGCAGAAACACTTGAGGGGCAGGTAGTTCGAGTATCTGACATTATTGCATATCTAAACCATGACCTTGATGATGCGATGAGGGCAGGGGTGATTAAGAAGTCGGAAATCCCGAAGAAGATCGTCAAGGTTCTTGGTGAGACGCATTCAAAAAGGATAGATACAATGGTGAAAGACCTTATATACCACTCAATAGAAACTGACCTTGAAAAACTCTGCATGAGTGATGATATATCATCCGCTACATATATGCTCAGGGATTTTCTCTTTGAGTCTGTGTATGAAAGCGATAAGATAATTGAGGAATTTAAAAAGGCAAAAAAGATTTTGCGTGATTTATATGCCTACTACCTTGAGCATATGGAAAAAATATTTATTGCTATACCAAAGGAAGAAAAACTAAATAAAAATCGTATGGTTTGTGACTTTATTGCAGGAATGACGGACAGATTTGCACTTATGACATATGAGAGGCTCTTCCTTCCGCAACAATGGACCGTACTTTAACTTAATGACAAATGTCAAAGCTCAAATATCAAAAATTTTGGCATTTTACTTTTGATGTTTAGATTTTATTTGACATTTGAATTTTGGATTTTGAAATTTCTCAAGATTTAGAATTCTGCTGTTTTGTACTTGACAAAGATTCATCATAAGGCTTCTTTTAGTTATGTTAAAATTTCATTATGCCGGCCAATCTTCCGCCAGAATATTTTAATGCTGAAAAGAGGTTTAAGCAGGCATCAACACCTGCTGAAAAGATTGCAGCGCTTGAAGACCTGATAGCCACTGTTCCCAAGCACAAAGGAACAGACAAACTAAGGGCTGATTTAAGAAGAAGGCTCTCACAGCTCAGAAAAGAGGCTGTAAGTAAAAAGAAAGGGGGCAGGGGTGACATTTATGTCGTTCCAAAAGAAGGGGCGGCTCAGATAGCCCTTGTCGGATTCCCGAACTCTGGTAAATCTTCTCTACTTGCATGCCTGACAAATGCTACACCAGTGATTGCAGATTATCCTATCTCAACACTTACCCCATTGCCCGGCATGATACCTTTTGGGGATATACAGTTTCAGCTTGTAGATTTACCACCTATAGGAAATGAGGCGACTGACGGATGGGTATCAGGGATTCTAAGATATGCGGATGCACTTATACTTATTGTAGATATTATAGAAGACCCTGAGATTCAGGCAGAACTCTTGATTGAACAACTTGAAAGGTGGAATATACAAATAATCACAGAACACCCCGTCCCTAACCCTCCCCCCTCGAAGGCCTGCCTGCCATCCGTCGGGCAGGGAAGGGCAGGGGCGGGGGGGAAGCCTCCGAACTCCGATCCGCCTCAGGCGGACCAAACTCCTGTGGGGTTGTTCAAAAGAGCGCTTATTGTTGCTAACAAAAATGACCTTCCCGGGTCAGGGAATAACTTTATGAGGCTCAAAGAGAAATACGAACATATCTATCAATGTATTTCAGTATCTGTCCTGAAGAAAGAAAACATTGAAGAGCTCAAAAGGGCAATATTTGGGATTTCAGGGATTATCAGGGTTTACTCAAAACCTCCGGGAAAAGACCCTGACCTCTCCACACCATTCACAATACCATCAGGCTCAACTATACTTGACCTTGCCAGATTTATCCATAAAGATTTTCTATTTAATCTGAAATTTGCCAGGATATGGGGCTCTGCGAAATTCGATGGTCAGAGGGTGGAGAAAAATTACGTCTTAAAGGACAGAGACATCGTTGAATTCCATATCTAATTTTTTATTTTAATCTGGGGACATCATACTTAATTCTTGACTTCATGCTGCTTGTCGCATAATATAGCCACATGGCAAGAATTGCACGGATTGTAGCTCCAGGCATCCCCCATCATATTACGCAACGAGGCAATCGCAGGCAAAAGACATTTTTCGGCGATGAAGACTATCTCTTATATCTGAACCTTATGGCAGAATGGTGCACGCGTTTTGGTGTGGAAGTCTGGGCATACTGCTTAATGCCCAACCATGTTCACATGATTGCCGTACCAGTATCAGAAGATGGCCTGAGACGGGCAATCGGTGAGGCGCATCGGCGATACACAAGGCATGTTAATTTCCGTGAAGGCTGGCGTGGGCATCTATGGCAGGGGCGATTTAGTTCTTTCCCTATGGATGAAAGTCACTTCATAGCTGCGGCAAGGTATGTTGAACTCAATCCTGTACGCGCAAAACTTGCGGCAAAGCCTGAAGAATACCCGTGGAGCAGCGCATCTGCGCATCTGATGTGCAGAGACGATATTCTTGTCAGAGTTTCTCCTCTTCTTGAAATGGCGGGTGATTGGGCAGAAATCCTTTCAGTAGGGATAGAAGATCAGAAGTTAAAAGAGATGAGGCGCAACGAATGTTCCGGTCGCCCCCTTGGAAATGAAGATTTTACTGAGAGGCTTGAGAAAACTTTGGGCAGATATCTACGTCGTCAAAAGCCAGGTCCAAAGCTAAAAAATAAAATTAATTAAGTATGGTGTCCCTGGAATCAACCCTGGAATCAACCGGATCGGGACGTTTGCTTATCGTTGATGATGAAATTGAAACTTTAACCCCTTTATGTGACCTTCTATCAGAATGGGGCTATGAGGTAGCCGGACATACATCACCAAAAGACGCGCTAAAGGAGTTAAAGGAGAAAGATTTTGATTTGCTTCTGACTGACCTTGTAATGCCTGAAATGGATGGGGTTGAGCTGATGAAAGCTACGATGGAGATAGACCCCCATCTTGTCTGCATCATCATAACCGGCAAAGGTACTATTCAGACGGCTGTTGAAGCGATGAAGACCGGTGCATTTGATTACCTTTTAAAGCCGATAGAATGGAAAATGCTTCGGCCTATTTTATCACGTGCCATTGAAGTGCGCAGGCTAAGGAAAGCGGAAGAGAGATATCGCTCTATCATCGAGGATCAGACTGAACTTGTATGTCGTTTCCTGCCGGACGGGACGCTTACCTTTGTCAATGAGGCATATTGTCGTTACTTTGGTAAAAAGAGCGATGAGTTGGTCGGCAGCAGCTTTATGTCAGTGATACCTGAGGACGATCGTGCAAAGGTTAAAGAGCAGATTTTTTCGCTGAGCATAGAAAGTCCGGTAGAAACACACGAAAACCGTGTTATAAAAGCTAATGGTGAAATATGCTGGCAACAGTGGACTAACCGGGCAATATTTAATGAGCATGGCAACATTGTTGAGTACCAGTCAGTTGGACGGGATATAACAGAGCGCAAACAGATTGAACAAGCGCTACAAGAATCAGAAGTAAGATACCGTGATTTATATAACGAAGCTCCTGATATGTATCATACCCTTGACGAAAACGGAGTAATACTTGAATGCAATGAAACTGAAGCGAAAATGCTTGGATATGAGAAGGAAGAGATTATCGGCAGACATATTACAGATTTCTTTACAGAAGAATCCAGGAGACTTTTTGAAATAGATTTTCCGAAATTGAAGGAAAAGAAAGAATTATTTAACCTCCCAAGAGAATTTATCCGGAAAGACGGCACAACATTTCCCATTAGCCTGAATGTTTTTCCCGTTTACGATGAAGATGGAAAATTCACTGGCACGAAGACAATCGCACGTGACATAACCCGACTGAAACAGATAGAAGAGGCACTGGAAAGAAGCGAAAAAGAGATACGTACGATAACGGATACTGTGCCGGCGCTTATTTCGTATATCGATACACATGGCTACTACAAATTTGTCAATGCAAGATATGAAGAGTGGTTTGGAATGTCAAAAAGTGAAATCATTGGTAAACATGTAAGAGAAGTTCTTGGAGATGCAGCCTACAATCGTATAGAGAAGTATATCGAGCAAGCATCATCAGGACATCCTGTCAGCTTTGAGAACAATATCCCTTATTTATACGGCGGCAACCGCTGGGCGAATGTAAGTTATATTCCAGACATCGAAGAAGGGGGTAAGGTTAATGGGTTTTATGCCTTGGTAACTGACATCACCGAGCGCAAGCAAGCCGAGGAGGCCCGGCGGAAGTATCTTGAGCGTTTAAAAATCCTCTCCTATCGTTTATTAGAGGTACAAGAAGCTGAGCGTCAATATATTGCGAAAGAACTGCATGATGAAATCGGTCAAACCCTGACCGGTCTTAAACTCTCTATTGACATGTTATCCCGCTTGCCAACCGAGAATATCACAGATAGTCTTGGCGATCTGCAAGTAGCAGTCGGTAAATTACTATCTCAAGTTCGCAATATGTCACTTGACCTGCGCCCATCAATGCTGGATGACCTCGGCCTTCTGCCTGCCCTGCTGTGGCACTTTGAGCGCTATACCTCTCAGACCAACATACGCGTGTTATTCAAACACTCCGGCTTGGATAAACGTTTTATCCCGGAAGTCGAAACAGTTGCTTATCGTATTGTGCAAGAAGCTTTGACCAATGTCGCCCGCCATGCCAGAGTTAACGAAACAGCGGTTCAAATTACAACTAAACAAAACAACCTCATAATACAGATCGAAGACAAAGGAATCGGCTTCGACCTTGTCACTGTAAGAGCTGATGGAAGCGCTGCCGGCTTGCATGGAATGGAAGAGCGGTTGACTTTATTGGGCGGCAAACTGACGATTAAATCGTCTCCGGGAACCGGCACACGCCTGACAGCCAAAATTCCCTTAGAGGATTAGGTCTAAATAAAGAATAAAGATGAACACGATAACAATTGTACTGGCAGATGACCACGAGGTTGTCCGGTTGGGACTCAGGGCATTGCTGGAGAATGAGCCGGATTTGCAAATCATCGGTGAAGCATTGGATGGACTGCAGACGATTGATATCGTTAAACGCCTGAATCCAGATGTCCTGATACTTGACCTGATGATGCCGGGGGTAAACGGGATAGAGGTCACGTGGCAGGTTAAGAAACATTCACCGCTGACCCGCGTCATAATCCTGTCTATGTACAGCAATGAGGCGTATGTGCTGGAAACTCTGAGAAAAGGAGCTGAAGGCTATGTCCTCAAGGATTCCACGGGAAGCGACCTCGTGAAAGCAGTGCGCGAGGTTGTTGCCGGACGGCGTTACCTCAGCCCGCCGCTTTCTGAGCATGTTATTGATACTTATATGCAACTGGCCAAGGCCACTACATTAGATCCCTATGAAACTCTGACCCCCCGCGAACGTGAAGTGCTGCACATGGCAGCACATGGTCACACCAATGTTGAAATAGCCGACCGTTTGTCGATCAGCCCGCGTACTGTTGAGATCCACCGAGCCAATATGATGGATAAACTCGGCCTCCGCAATCAGACCGGCCTTATCCGTTATGCCATACAGCGAGGGATCTTGCCGATAGAAGAGTGATACCTGCCCATTGCAAAAAATTATTATTATTGACACGTATGTTGCGCGTCACTGCGAGGAGTGAGAGAACACATTAAATGAAGTGTCATTGCGAGGAGCAGAGCGGTTGCGAGGCAAAGCCGAAAGGATTCGAGATTGCCACGCCCTTCGGGGAATTCTTCGATCAAAGACTTTCTACCCGCAATAAAAATACGCATTCCTTCCTTAAAACTACGTAGATATACGTATAGACAGGTTCGTAATATAGGCGTATATTTAATTGTAATAGGTCTATAAGATTCTTTACGCTCTGTTTGCATAGTAAAAGTTTTTGAATCCGTACCTGGAGGTATGGAGTTAATACTTTATGGACAGATTAAATCAGCTTGTTGTTTTTACACTTGATGATCAGCGATATGCACTCCATCTCCCCATATCGTCTGAGTATGAATATACAGAAACTCAAAAATTAATGTATTTAGATCATGTTTCCAAATCGCAGTAAACAATAGGATATTTATGGTTGAATCAAGCGACAACAAAGAAAAGCGCTTCCCAAATGTGATTATCCAGGTATGCGGAGCGTTTACGGCTGTTACGGGGATAGTCGTACTTCTTGGGTGGGGCATAAGACTTCCGCTTTTAGCCGGTTTTGAGTCACCGGTACCAATGGCGCCAAGCACTGCGCTGTTGTTCATATTGTATGGAAGCGCAGTTTTTTTCCACATTCGTAATCCGCTAAACCGCAAATTGTACTGGATCGGAATGTTTATAGGTTTGATAGGTACGCTTGTAGCCGTGCTGTTATTCTTCCTGTCCTATCAGGGGATACATTTAAATGTTGAACACCTCGGAATCCCAATCAGCGGGACAGCAGGAGGAGTGCCGATCGGACATATATCTCCGCTGACGGCGTTCTGCTTTGTACTCGTCGGTTCCTCATTTTTGGCTACACTTTCATCTACCTCGAAATCACCAAGGCGCACAATAGCAGGTTTTTGGCTGGCTTGTCTCATAATTTTGACAAGCTTCGTCCTGCTTATAGCCTACCTTCTTGGAAGACCTCTACTTTACGGAGGAGTTTTCATTCCGCCTGCTTTGTCAACTTCTCTGGCTTTCATGGCTATGGGGACAGCTTTGTTAGTATTTGCCAGACATCAGGCATGGTCAAAGAGCGTAACGGTCGAAGCGGTTAATAAACGCGCTATCAGCGTACTGATTCTGATTTATATGGCGCTGGCAGTCGGAATTATTTCAGTCGGTTATTTTTATTTCCGAAGTTACGAAAAGCACTATCGTACCGAGGTGGAGCGTCAGCTTTCGGCCATTGCGGAGATGAAGGTAGGCGAACTCGTACAGTGGCGAAAGGAACGTTTGGGTGATGCTGCTGTCTTTTACAAGAATGACAACTTCTCGGCACGGGTGCGGCAGTCTCTCAAAACACCGGAGGACGCAGAGGCGCAAACCAGGCTTCGGACGTGGATTAGTCAGTTCCAGGCGGCTTATGAATACGATAGGGTCTTTCTGCTGGATACCAAGGGCGTCGAGCGGATGTCTGTCCCTGACAAGCCCGAGCCGATCGCTCCCCATCTTTCGCAGAATGTTACCGAGATCCTGCGGTCGGGGCAAGTAACCTTCATGGATTTCCACCGCGATGCGCCAGATCAACCAATACATCTGGCGGTTTTGGTTCCCATTCTCGACGAGCAGGAAGGCAGCCGGGCGATAGGACTTCTCGTCTTCAGGATAGATCCTCATAAGTATCTCTATCCCTTTATCACCCGCTGGCCTATACCTAGCCGGACGGCTGAAACATTAATAATTCGCCGGGACAGAAATTACGCTCTTTTTTTGAATGAACTGCGATTTCAAAAAAACACAGCTCTGAATCTGCGAAGCTCGCTTGGGGATGTAAAAATGCCCGCTGTGAAAGCGGTTTTAGGACAGGAAGGGATAGTAGAAGGAATTGATTACCGCGGTGTTCCCGTGGTTGCCTATGCACGGTCTGTGCCAAATTCACCGTGGTTTCTGGTTGCCAAAATGGATGTCTCTGAAGTTTATAAGCCGCTGAAAGAGAAACTCTGGGAGATAGTAATTCTCATAGGCGCTCTGCTGATTTGTGCGGGTGCAGGCGTTGGTTTTGTGTGGAGACATCAGCGCGCGCGTTATTATCGGGAGAGGTATGAGACGGCTGAATCGCTGCGCGAAAGCGAAGGTCGGTTTCGATTATTGGTAGAAAGTGTAAAGGACTATGCGATCTTCATGTTAGACCGGGAAGGGCAAGTGGTCAGTTGGAATGAAGGAGCACAGCGCATCAAAGGTTATAAGGCAGAAGAGATCATCGGAAAAAAATTCTCATGTTTTTATCCCGCAGAAGACATCGAAAAGCACAAGCCGGAGAAGGAGCTTAATGTTGCAGAGGAAGAAGGCCGGTTTGAAGAGGAGGGTTGGCGTCTTCGGAAAGACGGGTCACGATTCTGGGCGAACGTAATCATAACAGCGTTACGCGACGGGCAAGGACGGGTGGTTGGATTTTCGAAAATAACACGTGACATGACCGAACGAAAACAGGCAGAAGAACGCATCCGTAAATTAAACCGCGTTTACGCCGTTTTGAGCAACATCAACCAGGCCATCGTGCGCATTCGTGAGCCGCAAGAAGTTTTCGAGAAAGCCTGCCACATTGCTGTCGAAAAAGGCAAATTCCCTTTGGCGTGGATCGGACTGCTTGATGATTCGACCAAAGAATTACGAGTGGTTGCATCTGCCGGCAAATCCGACGGCTATTTGGAGAAAATCAATATCTCATTAAAGGACGATCCCCGGGGCTATTGCCCGATTGACAGCGCCCTGCGCGAAGGAAAGCACGTTGTCTGTAATGTTATCGGACAGGATGAGGAATTGGCTCCTTGTCAAAAAAACGCATTCGAACTCGGATTCCGTTCCTCTGCCTCCTTCCCTCTGCCGGTATTCGGCAGGATTCGGGGGACTGTCAATTTCTACGCCGACGAACCGGATTTCTTCGACGACGATGAGCTCAAACTGCTGGACGAACTGGCGATGGATATTTCCTTCGCTATTGAGTTCGCCGAGAAAGAAGTTGAGCGCAAGCAGGCGGAGGAAGAGCTGGCACGATCCGAGGCGAACTTGCGGGCGGTATTCGAGGGCGCCAGGGACGGGATTCTCGCGGCTGATGTCCAGACCAGGAGGTTTGTCTTCGCCAACGAGGCGATCTGCCGGATGCTCGGCTACGGCTGCAACGAGATGCTGAACCTGGGAGTAGAAGACATCCACCCGGTGGAGGACCTCCTGCGCGTCCAGAAGCAGATCGAACGACAGATCGAGGGCGAGATCTTACTGGCGGCCGATATCCCCGTAAAGCGCAAGGACGGATCCGTCTTCTATGCCGACATCAATTCCACAACTGTCGAACTCAGCGGACGGCCATGCCTGATCGGCGTTTTCCGCGACATCACCGAGCGGAAGAAGGTGGAGAGTGAACTGAAATTAAATGAATCACGTCTTGAGGCCCTGCTGGAACTCAACCAGATGACAAATCCGTCTCTTCAGGAGCTGACAAATTTTGCCCTCGAAGAAGCGATTCGGCTGACTCGCAGCACAATCGGGTACTTTGCATTTATGAACGAGGAGGAGACTGTGCTTACTATGCATGCCTGGTCAAAAGCAGCGATGGAAGAATGTAGTATCTCTGATAAGCCAATAATATATCCGGTTGCGACTACCGGACTCTGGGGCGAGGCTGTGCGTCAACGCAGGCCAGTCATCACAAATGATTACGGTGCGCAGAATCCATTGAAGAAGGGTTATCCGGATGGTCATGTAAAGCTTACGCGTCATATGAATGTCCCGATTTTTGATGGTAATCAAATTGTAATTGTGGCTGGCGTTGGCAATAAGCCCTCGGATTATGATGAGTCGGATGTCAGACAACTTACATTACTGATGCAAGGGATGTGGCGAATTATCCAGCGAAAAAGAGCAGAGGAGGAGCTTCGAGATGAGAAAAACTTCATAGAAGATGCATTGAATTCCCTGTCCGACGTCTTCTTCGTTTTTGACCAGAACGGTAAATTTCTCCGGTGGAACAAAACAATGAATGCAGTTTCAGGTTATAGTGACGCCGAGATTTCCTTGATGCAACCGGCTGATTTCTTTTTAAAAGAAGACATCCGGCGGGTAATGGACGCTATTAAGATGGTAGTAAAGGAAGGCTATGCAGGTGTTGAGGCAATAGTTGTAACTAAGGAAGGGAGACACATTCCATATGAGTTTACCGGTACATTGCTCAGAAACCACGAAGGCAAATCCATAGGTGTTTGCGGCGCAGGAAGGGATATCACCAAGCGCAAGCAAGCTGAAGAAAAGATTAGGGAATACACGGAAACCCTTGAAGAAAAAATTAAAGAAAGGACAAGAGAGCTTGAGGATGCAAACCTTGAACTTCAGGTTCTGAATAAAGAGCTTGACTTGAGGAGGCAGGAGGCGGAGACGTCAAAACTTCAGGCAATGGAAGCAAGCAGGGCAAAATCGGATTTCCTTGCAAACATGAGCCATGAACTGAGGACACCTTTAAATGCAATTATCGGATTTTCAGATGTTTTGCAGGATCAATTATTCGGGAATCTGAATGAAAAACAAAAGGAGTATGTTGGTGATATCCTGAGCAGTGGTGAGCACTTACTGAATCTCATCAACGACATACTCGACCTGTCAAAAGTGGAATCAGGGAAAATGGAACTTGAACTTGGCAGATTTCCTTTAAAGGATATTCTAAATATATCTATGACAATGCTTAGAGAAAAGGCGATGAAACACAATATAAATCTAAGCCTTTATATAGAACCTGATGCAGATTCGGAAATAGAGGCAGATGAAAGAAAACTCAAACAGATAATGTTTAATCTGCTGAGTAATGCTCTGAAGTTTACGTCGGATGGAGGCTCTGTGCGCGTTACCGCACGCTTAACGAGGGACGAAGGACGAGGGACGAAGGACGAAACTGCGTCCGTCGTCTTAGCGAGCGAAGAGAGCGATCGTCCATCGTCCTTCGTGATTTCTGTCGAGGACACAGGCGTCGGTATCAAGCCAGAAGATATGGACAAGCTCTTCAAGGAATTTTCACAGATAGAATCGGCTTATTCAAAGACACACGAAGGCACAGGGCTTGGACTTGCATTGACAAAAAGACTGGTTGAGCTCCATGGCGGAAGGATATGGGTTGAGAGCGAATTCGGGAAAGGCTCAAAATTCAGTTTTGTAATACCACTTACTCAAACAACAAGAAGATAAGAAGATGAGAGGTTAAGAAGAAAAACAAAGACAGAATGATTACTTCAAAATGCAAGGTGCTCGTCGTAGATGACGAGCCTGATCTGCTCGACATCAATTCGACTATCTTACGGTCAGCAGGCTATGAAGTCCTTGAGGCTTCCACAGGAAATGATTGTCTCCGCATAGCTACGGAAGAACATCCGGACTTGATTCTGCTCGATGTTAATCTTCCCGATATAAGCGGGATTGATGTTTGTAGACAGATTAAGGCAGACCCGGAGTTAATCGGCACTTATGTGATTTTGATCTCAGGAATGAAGGCTTCTTCTGAAAATCAGGTGGAGGGACTCGAAGAGGGAGCGGATGGCTATATCGTTCGCCCCATTTCAAAAAGAGAGTTCCTGGCTCGAGTTCATGCCATGATGCGGATTAAGGATTCAGAAACGGCGCTGAGAGAAAGTAATGAAAAGCTCGAGCGACAGCTCCATCAGAACAATTTGATCCTGGAATCAGTGGGTGAAGGTATTTACGGGATGGATATGAACGGGGATACTATTTTTGTAAATCCGCCCTTATTAAAAATGACAGGTTACAAGTCCGAGGAACTTATCGGTAAAAAGCTACATTTTATTTTACATCACTCCAGGCATGATGGTACTCCCTACCCGGAAGAAGATTGTCCAATCTATGCGACCCTTAAAGATGGGGCTCTTCGTAATGCCAGCGATGAAATATTTTGGAGAAAAGATGGGACAAACTTTCCGGTAGAGTATACAAGCGCACCAATTCGGGAAGGGGACAAGACGACCGGTGTAGTTGTGGTTCTCAGAGACATCACCAGGCGCAAGCAGACGGAGGAGGCATTGTTAAAGACCAAGGAAGCAGCAGAAGTTGCCTACCGCACCAAGACTGAATTCATTGCCAATATAAGCCATGAGATACGAACCCCTCTGAATGCCATAATCGGGTTTTCAGAAGTCCTCCAGGATGAATTGTTCGGAAAACTCAATGAAAAACAGCATGAGCATGTTAAAGAGATTATTGATAGTGGCAAACGACTGCTGGCACTTATCCTCGATATACTTGACTTTTCAGAGGCGGAGTCGGGCAGTATAAAACTCAAAATAAGTATATTCCGTTTAAAGGATATCCTTAATTCCTCTGTCACAGTGTTAAAAGAAGATGCAATGAAGCGCAATATAAACTTAAGCCTTAAGATAGAGCCGGATGCCGATATAGAAATAGAGGCGGACCCCCGGAAATTGAGACAAATAATGTTTAATCTGCTTGGCAATGCGGTGAAGTTCACACCTGACGGAGGCTCCGTCAGCGTGCAAGCATGCTTAGTGAATAGTGAACAGTATTTAGTGAACAGTAAAAAACTATTCACTGACGACTATTCACTAACGACTAACAGAGATTTCGTAGAAATCTCTGTCGAAGACACGGGCATCGGCATTAAAACAGAAGATATGGATAAGCTCTTCGGTGAATTCAGCCAGATCGAGTCTCCATATACAAAGAAATATAAAGGCACAGGGCTTGGACTTGCATTGACAAAAAGACTGGTTGAACTCCATGGCGGAAGGATATGGGTTGAGAGCGAATTCGGGAAAGGAAGCAGATTTACGTTTGTGATACCAATAAGACAGTGAATAGTATTTAGTGAACAGTAAACAAAATAAAGTGAACAGTGAATAGTGAATAGCATGAAAGACAGAGGATAGTTTATGGAAAGCAAAATACGAAATTTTAAAGATCTAAAAATTTGGCAGAGAGGAATAGAATTAGCAAAATTGGTTTACCAAATAACAGATTCTTTCCCCTCTAAAGAAACATACGGTATTGTTAGTCAAATGAGAAGGTCTGCTGTATCAATTTCTTCAAATATAGCTGAAGGTTTCATGAGAAGACATAATAAAGAATATAAGCAATTCTTGTATATTGCTCTCGGTTCATTAGCAGAACTGGAAACACAGATTATTCTTTCTGAAAAGTTAGACTATTTTAAAAATGAGCAAAGCAAAGATGTGCAGGCTAACATTAATGAACTTAACAAAATGATAACAGGGCTGATTAAATGCCTTTAACTATTCACTATTCACTATTCACTAAATACTTATGAAGATACTTATAGTGGAAGATAACGAAAAAAACAGAACACTTGTAAAAGACGTTCTCGAATATCACGGCTATGAGGTCATAGAGGCACGTGATGGTAAGGAAGGGATAAAAATGGCAAAAGAACATAAGCCTGATTTAATACTCATGGATATTCAAATGCCCGTCATGGACGGTATTACCGCAGGAAGGATACTTAAAAATGACCTGGAGACAAAGGATATAAAGATTATCGCACTCACTTCTTTTGCCATGAAAGGTGATAAAGAAAAGATTCTTAAGGCTGGGTTTGATGATTATATGGCAAAACCCATAGATACAAGAAAATTATCCGGATATATAGAACGTCTCATGGGTGAAGGAGGATTATGATTCCTGAAAAACCGAGTATTCTCTGTATTGATGATGAGGCTGTAAATCTCAGGCTCCTCGAGGCATTGCTTATTCCAAGGGGCTACAAAGTAATCAAGGCTGAAAGCGGGAAAGAAGCACTCGAAAAGATTAAGGAGCAGAAAATAGACCTCGTACTCCTGGATGTGATGATGCCCGAGATCGACGGATATACAGTCTGCAGAAGGATTAAAGAAGACCCCCTGACACAGCATATTCCGGTCGTGATGGTTACAGCCCTTGCTGACAGGCAGTCGAAGATCAAAAGTCTCGAGAACGGCGCAAATGATTTCATCACAAAACCTGTTGACAGCTCGGAACTTTTGGTAAGAATCAGGAATCTCCTTAGGATTAAAGTGTTTGATGATTTTCTCAGAAACTACAGTGAGGTCCTTGAGGAGAACGTGAAAGAAAGGACGTCTCAATTAACGCTCGCACTTGAAGAGCTTGGAAAATCAAATCAGAAATTGAAGGAAGCATATATTGATACAACACAAAAGCTTCAATTGATCGCAAAGTATAAGGACGAAGAGACCGCAGTTCATATAAAGAGAATAGGTCATTACTGTTCCCTTTTAGCAAAACATCTCGGCTGGTCTGATGCAGATGCCGAAGTAATATTTTATGCCGGTCCGATGCATGATATAGGAAAGGTTGGAATCCCTTCAGACATTCTTCTCAAACCCGGGAAACTTAGCCCCGAAGAATTCTCCCTGATGAAGACCCATACCTTAATCGGCGCCAGGATTCTCGCCGCATCTACATCGAATATGTTGCAGATGGCTGAAAGGATTACCCTGACTCATCATGAAAGATGGGACGGAAGCGGCTATCCGAACGGACTGAAAGGAGAGGATATCCCTATTGAAGGGAGGATTATGATTATCGCTGATCAGTACGATGCCTTGAGGAGTGTAAGACCATATAAGCCTGCCTTTGATCATGAAAAGGTTTATAAGATTATAACCGAAGGAGATGGGAGGACTATGCCTGAACATTTCGACCCAAATATATTAAATGTATTTATTAAAGTAGCTCCGATGTTTGAAGAGATTTTTGATACATATCAGGATTGATTAAACAAAAATTAAAATACCTGATCGATTGACCGAATTCGCCGGCCTAATCCCTCTCTGCAACTCTCCCGATGCTCACGATCTTATCTTCGCCCTCAACATCCATGAGTTTTACGCCCTGAGTATTTCTGCCATGAAGGGAGATGTTTCCTGCGAGGGTTCTTATAAGTTTTCCCGAGCTGGTTATCATCACAACTTCATCCTCATCTCTTACCTGCATTAGACCAACTGCTTTCCCGCCTTTTTCTATGGTTTTTATTGAGATAACCCCTTTACCGCCGCGATTTTGAACAGGATAATCCTCTATTTTTGAACGCTTCCCGAGCCCTTTTTCTGTTACAGTAAGTAAGGCTGTCCTTTCCTCTGCCACTTCTGCAGAGACAACCTCATCTCCCTTCATAAGTCTGATACCCTTAACACCCATTGCAGTGCGACCCGTATCACGCACATTCTCCTCATTGAATCTTATCGAAAGGCCGTTTTTTGTGCCTATTATGAGATCACTCTTGCCGTCTGTCTTTCCAACGGCAATGAGTTCATTACCTTCATCGAGGGTTAAAGCTATAATCCCCTTACCGCGTGGGTTACTGTATTTCTCGAGAGCAGTCTTTTTTACTATGCCATTCTTTGTGAACATTACGAGGAAACCTTCCTTGAAGTCGCGGACAGGAAGCGCTGTTGTAATACGCTCACCTTCTGAAAGGGCAAGCAGATTCACAAGGGCCTTCCCTTTTGCAGCGCGACCTGCTTCTGGTACCTGGTATGCCTTCAGCCAGTAAAGCCGACCGAGGTTAGAGAAAAAGAGCATATAATCATGTGTTGCACCTATGAAGAGTTCTTTAACAAAATCCTCTTCTTTTGTTTCCATACCAATAGAGCCCTTTCCACCGCGGCGCTGGCTCCTGTAAGCACTTAATGGATTTCTTTTTATGTATCCCTGGTGAGAAAGGGTAATGACCATCTCCTCATCAGTTATAAGATCCTCTATAGTAATCTCCTTGGTCTCTGAGGTAATCTCCGTCCTTCTCTCATCTGCATACTTGTTCCTGATAGCGAGGAGATCTTCCTTAATAATCTGTGAAACAAGGGCATCACTTCCGAGTATTGCCTTTAGCCTCTCTATCTCTTTCAATATATCCTTAAATTCCTCTATTATCTTTTCCCGTTCAAGTCCTGTAAGCCTCTGGAGTTTCATATCGAGGATAGCCTGTGCCTGAATCTCAGATAACGGATAATCCCTCATCAGGGCAATTCTTGCCTCATTAGGTGTCGTTGACCTTTTTATAAGGGCAATTATTTCATCGAGGTAGTCAAGGGCGATCTTTAGTCCTTCCAGAATATGAGCTCTCTCTTCAGCCTTTTTGAGTTCAAAATGGGTTCTTCTTATAACAACATTACGCCTGTGCTGCAAGAAATATTTGAGGATCTCCTTTAACTTCAGTATCCTGGGCTGGGCATTAACGAGTGCGAGCATGATTATCCCGAAGGTAGTTTCCATCTGTGTATGTTTATAAAGATTATTCAGGATAACCTGTGCCATCTCACCCCTTTTAAGTTCCAGTACAACCCTGATGCCATCCCTGTCAGATTCATCTCTTAATTCAGATACTCCTTCAATCTTCTTTTCCCTTACAAGTTCAGCAATCTTTTCAATTAATCTTGCCTTGTTCACCTGATAAGGGAGCTCTGTAATGATAATATTCTCGCCGCCTCTATGTTCTCGTTCAATCCTTGCCTTTGCCCTGACCTTAATAAGTCCTCTCCCTTCATTATATGCCTGAATGATTCCGTCAGTGCCGTGGATAATGCCGCCTGTTGGGAAATCAGGACCTTTTATTTTAGCCATCAGATCTTTTAACCCTGCATCAGGATTTTCGAGCAATATAACAAGCCCGTCTATAATCTCTCCAAGGTTATGTGGCGGTATATTTGTAGCCATACCAACAGCAATTCCTGATGAGCCGTTTATGATTAAATTCGGGACCCTTGATGGCAGTACAACAGGTTCTTCTGTTTGTTCATCAAAATTCGGGATAAAGTTAACTGTATCCTTGTCTATGTCGGAAAGGAGTTCTTCTGCAAGCGCTGCAAGCCTTGCCTCTGTATACCTGTAAGCAGCCGCCGGGTCTCCATCGACAGAGCCAAAATTGCCCTGTCCATCAACAAGGGGGTATCGCATATTAAAGTCCTGGGCGAGTCTGACAAGTGCATCATAAACAGCTGTGTCGCCATGGGGATGATATTTCTTTAATACCTCGCCAACTACACCTGCGCATTTCGAATATCTTTTACCAGGGAGAAGACCCTCCCTGAACATTGCATAAAGAATCCTTCTCTGGACAGGCTTTAGCCCATCTCTAACCTCAGGAAGCGCCCTGCCTATGATTACGCTCATCGCATAATCAAGATAAGAACTCTTCATCTCCTCTTCTATGCTTACCGGTACCTTTGCCATTAAATCTCCTTTAAAAATTCAAACAGTTCTTATTTTAACATATTGCATTTCCAACGCGTTTAAAAATATAATCTATCCCTATGCTTTCTAAGGTTCTCAGCGCAAGTATTATAGGTATTGACGCCCACACTGTAGAGGTCGAGGTAGATATCGCCTCAAGGGGGCTCCCTCATTTCTCAATGGTTGGCCTTCCTGATGCTGCTGTTAAGGAGTCGAGGGACAGGGTCAGGGCTGCACTTAAGAATATCGGGTTTCTTTTTCCGCTTAAGCAGATTACAGTTAATCTTGCGCCTGCTGACTTAAAGAAAGAGGGCTCATCTTTTGATCTCCCGATTGCAATTGGGATTATAGCGGCCGAAGGCGTGATTGAAATAGGTTCGGCTGCTGGTTATCTCCTTACAGGTGAGCTTTCGCTTGACGGGAGGATAAAGCCTGTAAGGGGTGCTTTATCGATGGCACTAAAATCAAGAGAGCTTGGGTTAAAAGGCGTGATTCTTCCTGAGGAGAATGCGCCAGAGGCAGCGGTTGTTAAGGGTGTGCCTGTATTTGGGTTAAAGAACCTTCCTGAGGTCATCGAGTTTCTGAGAGATGGCAATCTCAAGAGACCTTTCGAGATAGATGTTCATAAGGCGATGGAAGAAAACTCTATCTATGAGGACGATTTTGTTGAGGTTAAAGGCCAGGAACATGCCAAACGGGCATTTGAGGTTGCTGCTGCAGGCGGGCATAATGTGCTGATGATTGGTCCTCCTGGTTCAGGTAAGACAATGATTGCCAAAAGGCTTCCTACAATACTCCCCGGGATGACATTTAATGAGGCTTTAGAGACAACAAGGATACATAGTGTTGCAGGCCTTCTAAGGGAAGGACAACCTTTACTTGCTATAAGACCTTTCCGCTCGCCACACCATACAATTTCAGATGTTGCTTTAATCGGCGGCGGGCAGGTTCCAAAACCGGGTGAGGTCAGCATTGCGCATAATGGTGTCCTTTTCCTGGATGAACTGCCGGAATTCAAGAGAAATGTACTTGAAGTTCTTAGACAGCCGCTCGAAAATGGAGAGGTGACAGTCTCAAGGGCTGTAGCATCTATAACTTATCCGGCCAGCTTTATGCTCGTTGCTGCCATGAACCCCTGTCCGTGCGGATATTTTGGAGATAACAGACACCAGTGCACATGCACACCGGGTCAGATACATCGATACAGGCACAGGGTTTCAGGCCCGCTTCTTGACAGGATTGATATTCATATAGAAGTTCCGGCAGTGCCTTATAAAGAATTATCTAATGAATATTCAGGGGATAAATCAGAGGACATAAGAAAACGTGCTGTTTCTGCAAGGGAGATCCAGCTTGAACGTTTTAAGAATGATAAGAAGATTTATTCAAATGGGCAGATGAAGACAAGGCATATAAAAAAATATTGTAAGCTTCATCCTGATGCGCAAGCACTTCTTGAAACTGCGATGCACAAACTCGGCCTTTCTGCACGGGCATATACCAGAATACTCAAATTATCACGGACTATTGCCGACCTTGAGGCATCAGAGGAAATCCAATCCCATCACATCGCAGAAGCGATACAGTACAGGACATTGGATAGAGGGGTGTATTAAGATTTTTAGAACTTCGGCTTTAATCCAGCCTGTTTACACAATTCATTGGCTGTAATTCTATCAATTGTTCGAGTCAAGTTACATAAAAGTAAGCAGATCCAATCAAAACTCGTCAAAACACCTGATTTCCTAAATTTTTTTAAAATGCTGTATGGTGTTATTGGGTCTTTTGAGTTAAAATATAGCTTTACTATAAAGCTATAATTAATATAATTAAAAAGAAGAATAAGGAGGGAAGAGTGAAAAAACAGCTAATGTATATCGCATTCATATGGTTGCTTTTAACTGTTTCAGGCTGTGGGTATAACGTGATGCAGGCGAATGAAGAGGCTGTGAAGGCAGCATGGGGCGATGTTGAGGCTTCATATCAGAGGAGAAATGACCTCGTCCCGAATCTGGTGGAGGTTGTTAAGGCGTATGCAAAGCATGAGAGGGAAACCCTTACGGCGGTGACAGAGGCAAGGGCAAAGGTCGGTACCATACAGATGTCGAAGAATATGCTTGATGACCCGAAGACATTTACTCAGTTTCAGGAGGCACAGTCTGCAATGAGCAGTGCCCTTTCAAGGCTTATGGTTGTGGTTGAAAGATACCCTGACCTTAAGGCAAACCAGAACTTCCAGGATCTCCAGCATCAGCTTGAAGGCACAGAAAACAGGATAAATGTTGCACGCACGCGTTATAACAAGACAGTGGAGACATTCAATACCTCGATAAGGGTATTTCCCAACAACTTAACAAATTCAGTTTTGTTGCATTTAAAACTTAAAGAGCCATTCAAGGCTGAGGCAGGTACTGAAAAAGCTCCTAAGGTAAAGTTCTAAATTGGAAAAATATTTTACTCTTAGAAAGCACTGTGTACAAGATGTAAAATTTATGATGCATGATTCACGACCCCCCTTTAATTCCCCCCTTGGCAAGAGAGGATATAGGGGGGTTATCTTGTATCTTGTATCTTGCATCTTTTTTCTGTTTTCTTCTGCCTATGCACTTGATGTCCCTAAACTTCAAGGCTATGTCAATGATTATGCTGATATGATGTCTCCTTCAGCAAAGGCTGAACTTGAGAATGAATTGAGGGCCTTCGAACAAACAGACTCAACACAAATTGTTATTTTAACAATCCCATCACTTGAAGGAGAGGTGATCGAGGACTTCAGCATTAAGGTTGCCGATTCCTGGAAAATCGGTCAGGCAGGCAAAGACAATGGCATAATCTTTATTGTGGCAAAACAGGACAGGAAGATGAGGATTGAGGCAGGACGGGGACTTGAAGGTAAGTTAACTGATTTGATGGCAGGGAGGATTATCGACCTTGTTGTGAAACCGAGATTTAAAAGAGGAGATTTTGACGGTGGTTTTATTGCAGGTGTCTCTGCATTAATAGATGCAACACGGGGAGAGTTCAAGACTGATGGGAATCAGCGCCCTCAAAAGCATGAGAGGTCTTCACAAATCCTCACTTTCCTGATTTTCGGGGGAATAATACTGCTTGTCCTCGGAAGTTTCTCCCGTATCCTTGGGGGGCTTGGGGGTGCGGTTGGATTACCGCTTTTTATGTCTCTCATGGGATTACCTCTTGGGCTTGTCACATTACTAATTCTCGCCATTTTAGGATTGGGCGCCGGGCTGTTTCTTCCAGTGATTTTTTCATCGGGAAGGCATGATAGAGGCGGAGGTTTCTGGTATGGTGGTGGAGGTTATAGTGGTTCTGGTGGCGGATTCGGCGGAGGCTTCAGTGGCGGTGGCGGCGGTTTTGGAGGCGGAGGGGCGTCAGGAGGCTGGTGATGAAACATTATTCAAAGGCAGATAAATTTTTTACTGAAGAAGAAAAAAAACAGGTAGAAGAAACAATCCATGATGTTGAATCCCGCACAATCGGGGAGATGGTTGTCATGGTGGTTGACAGCAGTGACCAATATATTGAGGCTGAGGCAATGGGCGGCGTACTTATAGGAAGTCTTTTATCTCTAATTGTAACAATTTCATATTTTCATTCATCAATCTGGTCATATATCCCCCTGAGTTTTTTATTCTTTTTCCCCTGTAGATTTATATTTAAAAAAATGCCCATCCTTAAGACTGCCTTTATAGGCATAAAAAGGAAAGAAGATACGGTAAGGCTCAGGGCTGTGAGGGCATTTTATGAAAAAGGGCTTTATAAAACTAAAAAAAACACAGGTGTTTTATTTTTCCTGTCTTTGCTTGAAAAAAAGGTCTGGGTCCTTGCAGACAAAGGCATTTATGAAAAGATTGAACAGGAGACCCTGAATAAATTTGCAAGGATAGTTTCTCAGGGGATAAAAGATGGCCGCGCTTGTGATGCCCTTTGTGAATCTATGAAAGAGGCAGGTGAATTGCTTTCCAGATATTTTCCGATAACGCCCGACGATATAGATGAACTGCCAGATGAGGTAATGACTGACGAGACTAAATAAAACATCAGTATTTTATCCTATTTAACACTTTCCTCTTTATGCAACATTAAGGTTAACATGCAGACATGTTATTATAATATGGTAATGTAGGGTTTAACGAAATTAGGAACAACTGGTAAGTTAGTCCTCCGGAAGGAGGAAGCAGATGGCAAGAAAGAAATGGAGTGCAGAAGAGAAGCAGAAAATGGTATTGGCAGGCTTGAGGAATGAGACATCCGTAGCTG
>JBGQLV010000050.1:0-22755 GCA_041500225.1 Thermodesulfovibrionia bacterium
AAAGCGCGTAGGTATCATTCCCAAGCCACTTGCCGGTAAGCAGGTCAAAACGGTGTTCAAGGTTGTTCCTGAGGAAAGTCAGGTCAACTGCGGCAAGGGCCATCCTCCGGGGCTCAGGGTCCCTCAATTTGTACCCCATAGTATCAAGAGTACTACCATAACCTGCGGAAAATCCTATGTTCATATTATCCTGACTCAGTACACCATAGGAGACCCTGGCAGCTGTCATGTAATTACCCTTTAAATAGACAGGCATCCCTGAACCGGTTGTAGCACTGGCGGAAATGTCCCCCCATGAGAAGTCTTTGTAGAGTCCAACCCCCCAGTCTCGGTCATACCCGAAGCCCTGTATAGCGAGGGTACGAAGCAGCAGGCCGTGGCTGTCGAAATATGATGAAAGCCCGAAAGCCGGACGGTTATGTCCGACCCAGGCATAAGCCAAAGGGGTCTTTACTTTGAAGTAGGCGTTGTATATCTGCGGTTCGAGCTTATAGTTATCTTCATTGACCGTCAATGCTAGGCGGCCCTGAACAGCCAGCGTGGCCCAATCTCCCGACTCGCTTGAAAATCGTTTTATGTAATCGAAGCCCAGACTCGGCTTCTGCATTTCAGCATCCGGGTTCATCGAGGAGTAGATTGGCTTGTTAAGCTCGGAAGAATACCCGGCAATCCCCTGCGCTTCGAAATAGAGCAGGTGATCATCGGCCTTTGCCGCATCAACCAGGCATAAAAGAGACAGACAGATGAGCAGGGTCTTAAACATCGAATTTATAGCTGCCTCTGAAAATGACTTTCCCCTTTTTTAAGAAGGTGAGTCTAATCTCCCAATCTCCCGGCATCACGATATCTATCGGCAGAAGATAAACCCCATTCCTGGAGAGTTTAAAAGATCGTTCGCCTGTTTCATGAGCCCCTCCCATCGAAGGCATGCCTGCATCACCTTTGATCTCCATAGAGGTGTCTTTCTTTCCTTCGCTGTTATAGATTTCGACCTTAATGATTACCGGACCCAGTTTAGGTTTCTTGTCAAAGTTATATATGAAGTAAGAGCCGCCGGCGAGCTGGACCTTTTTCCCCGGCTCCGGCATAAGGGGATAATCAGGCTTTTGTTCGGTCCCCGAGGAGGTAGACGGGTCTTTTCCGCTCATCGCTTTAGGCCCCTGATGGCCTTCGCCGTAAACGGACAATGGAAGGGAAATGACCGCCGAGAGCAGAACAGGAAACAAATACTTTTTCATATGTAACATGACTTCTCCTTTATATAACATATTTATTTATTAACAAATATATCAAATATCCGGCTAATGTCAAGTTATAATTATCAACACTCGTTCTTAAATAGAAAGAAAAAAGGGAAATAGATTAGGGTCTACCATAGGATTTATGCAGGTGACTCCGCAACCTCCGCATGTCGCACAAAAAACTCTTACACTATCCCCTGTCTCAATATGTCGTGAAGGTGAATAATGCCGATAGGTTTTCCATCATTGTCAGAAACCACGAGGGCTGTTATCGAATAGCTTTGCATAATGGATAATGCCTTTGCTGCAAGTTCTTCCTCAGATACTGTCTTTGGGTTTTTTGTCATGACCTTTCCGGCTGTCAACTCAAAGAGTTTTCCACCCCATTTCTCTAATCCCCTTCTCACATCTCCATCAGTTACTATCCCTGCAATTCTACCCTTATTGTCTAAAACAACAGTGAGACCAAGCCTTTTGGAGGACATCTCGATTACTGCCTTTGACATTGGGGTATCGAGTTGCACAGCAGGAAGTCTATCCCCAATGTGCATGAGGTCTTTTACCTTAATAAAGAGCTTCTTACCAATACTTCCCTTAGGATGAAAAACGGCAAAATCTTCTTCCTTAAACCCTCTTTTTAAAAGCAGTGCTACTGCAAGGGCATCGCCCATTGCCATAGCTGCAGTAGTTGATGCAGTGGGCACAATCCCTATAGGGCATGCCTCTTCTTTTACAGACACATCGAGGGTTACATCTGCTGTTTTTGAAAGAGTTGCGTCCGGGTTTCCTGTTATTGAGATAATATTAACATCAAATCTTTTCAAAAAAGGTATCAATCCAAGGATCTCTTCTGTTTCACCGCTGTTTGAGATGGCGATTATAACATCATCAGATGTGACCATACCAAGATCGCCATGGCTTGCTTCAGCTGGGTGAAGAAAAAAAGCAGGCGTGCCTGTCGATGCCAGCGTGGCTGAAATTTTTTTGCCCACAAGACCTGACTTGCCCATGCCGGTTACAACAACCCTGCCCTTGCTTTTATAGATAATCTCTACGGCCTTCTCAAAATTGTTGTTGAGTTTTTCTATCAGGGCATAAACAGCTTCCGCCTCTATTTTCAAGACCTTTTTTGCTATATCAAGGATATTATCCATAAGAATTAGTTCGCCTCAAAAGAAAACACAAAGGTATTATATATAATAACCTCTGTCTTTTAAAGAAATTTAGTTTCGACGTTTACTCAAAAAAATATTCTTTGCTTAATTCCGTATTATCTGGTACTTTTTATCTAAACCTCAGGGAGAGGGTAATTATATGAAAATACTACTTGCCACAGACGGTTCAGAATATTCAGAAGGGGCTGCTAAATTCTTAACTAATCTTAATTTCTCATCAGATGACGAAATTACTATCCTCCACGTTATAAGTGAGGTTACATTTAAGGATGATACTGAGTCATATTACCTCAGTCTCAAACAGATAAAACAAGAAATCGCACCAAAGATTATTGAATCAACTGTAAATATCCTAAAACCTTTTAATGTAAAAATCAGCACTGTGGTGATAGACGGGTATCCTGACAGACGTATAATTGACGTAGCAGAAGATTCGAATATGGACATGATTGTCATGGGAGCGAAGGGGCTGAAAGGCATTAAAGCATTCCTAATTGGAAGTGTAACAAGATCAGTGGCAATCAACTCCTCAAGGCCGGTACTTATTATAAAACCTCCTCAGTGGGAAATATCAGGCAACCTCAAAATCCTTTTTGCAACGGATGGTTCTGATTATGCCGGAGAGATGGGAAGGTTTTTAACCTCTATACCATTCCATGATGATACAGAAATAACTGTCTTGCATGTAATACAGTCTGGTCTGGATATACCTGACAGGTTCCATATAGAGATAGATGAAATGATAAAAAAGGTCGCAGCCGAGATCAGGTCAATAGCAATCAAAGAATCGGAAAAAATTATTGAGAGCTCGCGTAAATTATTAGGTGATAGATTTACAAAAATTAATGGCTTAACAAAGGACGGCGATCCCTCTTTAGAGATATTGAACACAGCAAAGATGTTACAAACAGATATAATTGCAGTCGGAAGTAAAGGCATGAGGGGAATAAAAGGGATGCTGGGAAGTGTGTCAAGACACATCCTCGGTCACTCTGAATGTTCTGTTTTAATAGGGAAGACAAGTAAGAAGTAGGTGAGAAGAAACCATGAACTTAGTCGAAAGAGCGAAAAATATCATATTAAAGCCTAAGGAGACATGGCCGGAGATCAAGAATGAGCAGACCACAATTGCAAACCTCTACATTTCCTACGCTGCAATTTTTGCAGCTATCCCGGCTATTGCCAAATTTATTGGATTTATGGTCATCGGTGCACCAATGGTAGTACACTATGGAGCCTTCTCGATAATCTTTCTGTGGAGTGTTGTACTTTCGTATGTTTTATCGCTTGTTGGAATTTTTGTTGCAGCATTCATTACTAATGCCCTCGCTCCAAGTTTTGAATCCCGGAAAAATAAGCTCAATGCAACGAAGGTCGTGGTATTTTCCTGGACTCCCTACTGGGTAGCAGGGATACTGTATATAATTCCCCATCTTTCAATCCTCGTTTTGATAGCTTCATTTTATGGGATATATCTTTTCTGTCTCGGTATCCCGATCCTCATGGATACGCCAAAGGAAAAAGTTTTGGGATATGTGGTCGTTGTTGTTATAAGCAGCGCTATTGTGTTTTTCCTGATGGGAGCTATTGCTGGTGGAATTTTTGCGCTCGGGCAAATAGGATCAGGAAGTTTCTTTTAAAAAATTTATAAAGAGTCACAGAATGGGAAAGTGGTCTTTACTGCATCGCATATAGTTTTAACAATATTCAAGATCTTTTCCACTTCATCCAGACTCATCATATTCGGCCCGTCACACAAAGCCTTATCAGGCTCTGGATGGACCTCCATGAAGAGCCCATCCACACCAACTGCTACTGCAGCCCTTGCAAGAGGCTCTGCAAATTCCTTCTGACCACCTGAGCTTTGCCCCTGTCCCCCTGGAAGCTGAAGGCTGTGGGTTACATCAAAGATAACAGGATATCCAAAGGCCCGCATTATAGACAACCCCCTGAAGTCAACAACGAGGTTATTATATCCAAAGGACGTGCCTCTTTCTGTGATAAAAAGATTATGATTGCCTGTAGATGTGAATTTATCAATGATATTTTTTACATCCCATGGCGCAAGGAACTGCCCTTTTTTCACATTTACAGGTTTACCTGTCTTAGAAGCTGCAAGAATCAGATCAGTCTGTCTGCATAAAAAGGCAGGTATTTGAAGGGCATCAAGAACCTCTGAGGCAGGCTTGACCTCTTCTACTGAATGGATATCAGAGATAACAGGTATATTAAATTTATTCCGCACATCAAAAAGAATCCTTAAACCCTTTTCTAACCCAGGTCCTCGGAAGAAAGAAAGAGAGGTACGATTTGCCTTGTCATAGGAACTCTTAAACAAAAGAGGGAGATTAACTCGTCTGCAAATTTCCTTTAGTCTTTCTGCAGTATAAAATGCAATTTCCTCGCTCTCGATAACACAGGGGCCTGCGATTATGAAGAGGGGATTATTACCTCCAAGCTTTGTACCTGCTATATTTATTTCTCTTGTCAATACTTACCCTAAATAATACAATTGAGACGATGCAGATGTTGTGAGAAAATTTATTTTTTGATACCTTAGTGTACCTTTAACTGATGGTTTATGGAATATTTTAGTGAATATAACAAATAAAAATAATTTCAATAATCTTATCAAGTTAAATAAATTTTTGAACAATGTCTGCATCGTCAGTTTAAATGCCTCTGCCTTTCTCTTCTACACTAACTCCCAGGTAAGGGAATAAAGATCTCTTTTCTCTTAAAGCCGCTCTTATAAATGCCCTGAATAAAGGATGTGGATCTGTTGGTCTTGATTTAAACTCCGGATGAAACTGGCATCCGAGGAACCAGGGGTGGTCTTCAATCTCTATAATCTCTACAAGTTCTCCATCAGGACTCAGGCCGCTGATCTTCAACCCATGTTTTGTGAGTATATCCCTGTATGCATTATTGAATTCATACCTGTGTCTGTGCCTTTCAGATATTTCTTTTACTCCATATGCCTTGTAAGCATGGCTTCCTTCCTCAAGGATGCAGGGATAGGCGCCAAGTCTCATAGTACCGCCTTTATGTGAATCCTCGGCACGCTCCTCAACCCTTCCTTTTCTGAAGTCATACCACCTTTCCATTAGATAGATAACAGGGTCTTTTGTGTTTAAATCAAATTCTGTACTATTAGCAGAAAGACCACAGACATTCCTCGCAAATTCGATAACGGCACACTGCATCCCAAGGCATATACCAAAATAGGGTATCTTTTTTTCACGCGCATACTTTATGGTCTTTACCTTACCTTCGATTCCTCTATATCCAAATCCTCCAGGCACAAGAATTCCATCAGTTTCAGATAGATATCTCTCAGTGCCATGAATCTCTATCTCCTCTGAATCTACCCACTGCAAATTCACACGTGCATCATTTGCAATGCCACCATGAGTGTGGGCTTCTATGAGACTCTTGTAAGAGTCCTTCAGTCCGGTATATTTCCCGACTATTGCAATGTTGACCTCATTCTTAGGTTCCTTTATCTTCCTGACAATATCCTTCCAGAGTGTGAGGTCCGGCTCATTTGAATTCAGATTGAGCTTCTTACTTATAAAGTAATCAAGTCCTTCACTGTGCAACATAAGGGGAACTTCGTATATAGTATCAACATCCTCTGCAGAGATGACGGCATCTCCATCAAGATTGCAGTGAATTGCGATCTTCTTCTTTGCTTCCGGCGGAAGTGGCCTTTCAGTTCTGCATAAAAGTATATCAGGCTGAATACCTATCTCCCTGAATTCCTTAACACTGTGCTGTGTGGGCTTTGTCTTAATCTCACCTGCTGATTTTACATAGGGGATAAGTGTAAGATGCATATAGAGTACATTTTCCCTGCCAACGTCATACCGGAACTGTCTTATCGCCTCAAGGAATGGCAGACTCTCAATATCTCCGATAGTCCCGCCAATCTCGACTATTACTACAGCATAGTCATTGCTTACAGATTTTATAGCCTTTTTGATCTCATCTGTTATATGAGGAACGACCTGGACTGTCTCGCCAAGATAATCTCCCTGACGCTCTTTTGTAATCACATTATAATAAATCTTTCCCGTTGTAAAATTATTTGCCTGTGACATCCTTATTGATGTGAATCTTTCATAATGCCCGAGGTCAAGGTCTGTCTCCGCACCATCATCAGTGACAAATACCTCGCCATGCTGGAATGGGCTCAATGTACCCGGGTCAACATTGATATAAGGGTCTAATTTTTGAAGGGTAACCTTTAAACCCTTTGCCTCGAGGAGCGCACCGGTGGCAGCGGCAGCAATACCCTTGCCGAGCGCTGAAACAACACCGCCTGTTACAAAGATGTACTTAGACATTTCCCAATCCTTTCCAAGTCTTCAGGGGTATCTACCCCATAAGTTTCAAAGAACGTTTCCTTTATCTTGATCTTCATTCCATTTTCGAGAGCCCGTAACTGCTCGAGCTTCTCTATCTGCTCAAGTCTTGTTGGGTTCATTTTTGCAAGTGCAACAAGTACCTCTCTTCTGTAGCTGTAAATGCCGACATGCTTATAACTGTGAAAAGTTTGTAGTTCGGAGTGTGAAGCTTGGAAAGGTATTGGTGACCTCGAAAAATAGAGTGCAAACCCCTCTTTATCAAAAACGACTTTAACAATATTCGGGTCTGCGATTTCATTCGGGTCTTCAATTTTCTTTGTCAGGGTTCCGATAGAGGCTCTTTTATCGTCAAGGACAGTAATAACGTCATCTATCATTTCAGGACGTATGAGGGGTTCATCCGCCTGCACGTTGACAATTATATCATAATCCATTGAAGCAGCAACCTCTGCTATCCTGTCTGTGCCTGAAGGATGTTTTTTGTCTGTCATTATCGCCTTACCTCCAAAAGTAAACACCCTCTCGAATATGGTTTCGTTATCTGTTGCAACAATAACATCATCTGCAAGGCGTGCATGTTTTGAGTTTTCATAAACATGTTGTATAACAGGTATCCCTTTAAGGGGGTACAGGGGCTTTCCCGGAAAGCGGGTCGAATCATAACGGGCAGGGATAATGACTATCGCAGGCATGTTTTTTTTAATCTTAATTTTTAATTATATACTGATTAACCATCCCTTGACAATACCTTTTAAATATTTCACAATAACCTGTCATTGTGAGCTTTTCGCTCTCTGGTTTTCTAAATGAGCGTAGCGACTGAATCCCGAATCAAGTTCGGGATCGGTCAGGTTATTTCCATAAAGAAATCGCAAGATACGAGAATATTTGGTTTTCACCTCAGAATGACAATATACACAGCGCAGGGGAAAGGAGAGAAGATGGCAACCCGGCATGAGATTCCAGGCTCTTCATGGAGGGCATATATTGAGAGCGCTTTTTTTGCTAATTCTGCAAGAAAGACAACAATGGCTGAACTCTATAAACTCGCTATAAAGCAGTTAGAAGTCGTTACAACCTCTGAGCTTATGTATAAGCCTGAACAGTTTGGACTTCCCAAGAGTGCTAAAGTCCTTATCTCTAATGACGGAGGAATTGTAGGACGCACTGCAAGGGCAAGGCGATTGGTACGGGAAATGGGAAAAGACAGGGATAAATATCTCTCTCTTTTAGGAGAGGCTATTTACAATTTTAATCGTCGTGAGGGGTTATGGCTTGAAGGCATTGTCGGGTTACACCCTGACTTTATGGTTAAGGCGCATCTCTTGAGTCCTGCAACTGACGCAAAAAATATGCTTGACTGGGGTCTGAATTTTACTCCATGGATGAAACCGTGGACTGACCTGTATGAGAAATCACGTGTATTAGATGAGCCTGATATACTTGTATTTGCTGACCCTGAATGGTCGCATCCTGATTTCCCCAATGGGCTCGTAATAATTGACGAGATGCAGAACTGCATTGCAATTTTAGGACTGCGATATTTTGGCGAGAGGAAAAAGGGTACGTTAACACTGGGCTGGACTATCGGTGTCCGTCAGAATATGGTTGCCTGCCACGGCGGTATCAAGAAAATCGGCAATAAGCCGCCGGTGGCTGTATTCGGGCTGTCAGGTTCAGGTAAATCTTCCATTACCAACAGCCATGACCATGCAGGAACATTGAAGGAAGATGAAAAGGTTATCGTCATTCACGATGATGCATTTTTAATAGACCTGGAGAATAATATTACCGTAGCACTTGAGCCGAGTCTCTTTGATAAGACAGATGCAGTTGAATTTCAAGACTCTATAATCAAATACTTCTATTCTGCCCAGAATGTTGCTGTAACAGAACTTCCGGATGGCAGTAAAAGGATGGTATGCGCAGACATCAGGAACGATAACGGTCGTTGTATTAAGACAAGGGATATGTTTAACCATGCAGATTTTTGTGAAAGACCCGGCTTGGTTATCTGGTTGCAGAAAGATACGAGCCTCCCGCCAATCAGCAAGATAAATTCGATAGACCTTGCTGTAGCCATGGGAGCCTCACTAAGCACCAAACGTGCTAAGGGAGTAGAAAATGTTGACCCGAGGGAGCTCGAAAAATTAGTAATCGAGCCTTTTGCTAACCCATTCAGGGTTCACCCACTTTTAGAAGATTGTATGCAATTTAAAAAATTGTTCAAGCTGGGTACCAAATGCTATATCATGAATACAAATGCCTTTGGTATGGCAGGGGATCTGGTTGATATCCCAAAGGAGCTTTCACTCTCCATTGTCACTGAACTGGTAAGAGGAAACATCGAATGGAGGGAATGGAGAGCATTTCAGGGACTTTTACTTCCCAAAAACGGGAAAGAGTTGTTTGGCTCTGATTATGATAAAAAATACAAACCAACAAGGGCCCCTGATTATTTGAGCTTCTTACGTGACAGGATGCAGGATCGTATTACTTATTTGTCTAATAAGAGAGACCTGGAACACGATATGGATAGCGTCTTTGTTGATGCTCTTGTTACAGCAAGAATAGTGATTGACCAGATTTTGCATCCCATTTAGAAAGGCTATATAGTTTTGGATTTCTCGAGTATTGCAAGGCAGATAATTGTATCGGCATTCCCTATTCTGATAGCTATTACCTTCCACGAGCTTTCTCACGGTTTTGTTGCGAACAAATTAGGTGATCCAACAGCCAAGATGATGGGCAGACTTACATTGAACCCGATTGCTCATATTGACCTGATAGGGACAGTATTAATGCCCCTTATGCTGATAATATTCACTAATGGCCAGTTTGTTTTCGGATATGCAAAACCAGTTCCTATAAATCCCATGAACTTCAAAAACCCCAAGAGGGACATGGCCATTTCAGCGGCTGCAGGGCCGATAACAAATCTACTCCTGGCTATTTTGAGCATGTTAATACTCAGGTTATTAATTATCCCATTAGCGGTTTTATTCCCTGAATCATTGAACATGACTGTGATAGAGCCTTTAATAATGATTTTTAAATCAAGTGTGATTATCAATGTTATCCTGGCTGTATTTAATATGATTCCTATACCTCCCCTTGATGGCGGCAGGGTATTAACAGGTTTTCTACCATACAAGCATGCAGTCTCGTTCAGCAGGATTGAACCATTCGGTTTTATAATTGTTATTTTTCTTATTGCAACAGGGATAGCGAACTATTTTGTTCTGCCTCTTGTAAATTTTTTTCTGCGTGTGCTGCAGTTATTTTAAAGAGAGATGAAAAGGTTGAACAATATTGATAGGCGAGGTAATGGGAAATGAATAAGGAAAGAGTACTCAGCGGTATGCAGGCAAGTGGTAAGCTACACATTGGAAACCTGGTGGGAGCATTAAGCAATTGGGTAAAACTTCAGGATAACTATGACTGTTATTACTTTGTCGCAGATTGGCATAGCCTTACTACAGGATATGCAGACACATCATCTGTAAAAGAATCCACAAAAGACATTCTCATAAATTTCCTCGCAGCCGGCCTTGACCCTGAGAGGTGTACGATATTTATACAGTCAAGGGTTCTTGAGCATGCAGAGCTACACCTGCTCCTCTCGATGATAACCCCACTCGGCTGGCTCGAAAGGGTTCCTACATACAAAGAAAAACAGCAGGAACTCAAAGACAGAGATTTATCCACATATGGTTTCCTCGGTTACCCATTGCTTCAAACCGCTGATATTATCATTTACAGGGCTAAATATGTGCCTGTGGGTATTGACCAGGTGCCACACTTAGAGATAAGTCGGGAGATTACAAGGCGGTTCAATTATCTTTATAAAGAAATATTTCCCGAACCAGAGGCTTTGCTTACAGAGTTCCCAAAGGTTGTTGGTACTGATGGAAGAAAGATGTCCAAGAGCTATGACAATGCAATATATCTTTCTGATAAACCTGAAGAGGTTGAGCAAAAATTAAGGACAATGGTTACAGATCCTGCAAGAGTGAAAAAGACTGATGCAGGGAATCCGGAATTATCCCCGGTATACCAGCTTCACAAGATTTTTTCCTCAAAAGAAGAGCAGGAAAAGGTAGCAGTAGGATGCAGGACAGCAGGCATTGGATGTATTGAATGTAAGAAGATTCTTATTAAAAATGTTTTCAAGGTCATGGAACCGATCTGGGCCAGGCGCAATGAACTTATAAATAATCCTGACGTCCTTCATGATATCATCAAGAAAGGGACGAAAAAGGCATGGAAGGTTGCTGAAGAAACCATGCAACTCGTCCGCGAGGCGATAGGGTTGTATTAAATCAAAATAATTAGTTTTAAAACTTTATCCCGAAATCAGGTAATAATCCTGTAAGGTACTTTACCTGATCCATAAGAAGCATGATACCAAAGACAATCAGAAGCAGACCACTTATAATCATTATCACGCGCATATATCTCACAAGTTTTTTTGAATAGCTTAAAAAACTATTTATAGCAAGTGCTGATATAAAGAAAGGCACTGCGAGGCCGAGTGAATATACTGCAAGCAGTTTGAGTCCGTAAACAGCAGAGCCCTTTGAGCCTGCATAGACAAGGATCGTACCGAGAATCGGGCCTATACATGGACTCCAGCCGGCAGCAAATGTCATCCCCACAATGAATGTCCCTAAATAGCCGGCAGGTTTACCGCCTAAATGTATTTTTTTGTACTTCATAAGAAAATCGAGTTTTAGAAAACCTGATATAAAAAGACCAAAGATTATGATGAGTACACCGCCTATTATCCTTATTAAGTCCAGGTACTCAAATAAAAAGCTTCCTATTGCCGATGATGATACACCAAGGGCAATAAATACCGTAGAAAATCCGGATATGAAAGCAACCGAGTTAGTTATTGTCAGGTATCTGATCCTTTTCCTGTCCACACTAACAGTAAGGTCTTTAAATGAAATACCTGTTATAAAAGATACATAAGAAGGCACAAGCGGAAGAACACATGGAGACAGGAATGATAATATGCCTGCAAGAAATGCAAATGGAAATGAAACATCCTTCATTGATTACATCCTACCCTAATTTAAAGTCAAGAGATTGCCTCGGAGCTCAGCGAGAATGAGCGAAAAGGTAATCTCTTGCCCTTATCTTGCACACTCTTTGGTGTCTCCTTTAATCTTCTCTATTGCATGCGGGATAACGTCTAAAATAACTGCGAGATTTTCTTTTACAGCCTTAGGACTTCCCGGAAGATTAATAATCAGTGACCTTCCTTTCACGCCAGCCACTGCCCTTGAAAGCATTGACCTGCTCGTCTTTTTGAGACCTTCTGAACGCATCGCCTCGGCAATGCCCGGAACCTGTCTATCAATGACTTCAAGTGTTGCCTCCGGCGTAACATCTCGTGGTGAAAGTCCTGTTCCACCTGTTGTGATTATCAGATCAACTTCTTTGGAGTACTTGATGAGCTTTTCTTTGATAAGTTCTTTTTCGTCAGGCAGGATATCATAGTGCTTAACCTCGGCATCAATACCTTTAAGCATATCTTTAATCAAAGGACCACTTAAATCCTCCCTTTCACCCTTTGATCCCTTATCGCTCATAGTTAAAACAGCAACGGTGATCATAATGTTTGCACGGTTTCTTGAGTTTACTCAGTTTCTTGGGTTATAACTCAATAAACACAAGAAATTCCATTAACAAAAGATTTTTACTCCTTATTTCTTACTGTTATTTCGTCTCCCTCTTTAATCTTTCCACCCTTTAGAATTTTAACAAAGATCCCTTCTTTTGGCATAATGCAATCACCAGCCTGATTATATATTTCACACCGGGTATGGCATTTTTTGCCTATCTGGCTTACCTCAGCCTCTACATTATCTCCAATTGCTATCTTTATGCCAACTGGAAGTTTAAGTAGATCAATACCCTCTGTTGTAATATTCTCCGCAAAATCACCTGGCTTCACTTTAAGCCCCATCACCTGCATTTTTTTGATGCTTTCGAGAGCCAACAGACTCACCTGTCTGTGCCATTTCGAGGAAGCATGTGCATCGCCTTCAATGCCAAAGTTTGTCTTTATAACAGCTTCTTTTACAGGCTTCTTCCTGACACTTTTTTTATCGCTGATATTGATTGAAACTATCTTGCCTATAACTTTACCCATTAGTTGAAATTTTTTCCTTAATTTATATAAGGCAGATATACTAAAAAAGGCTTGCCCTGAGACCCCGCATAGTCCTTTGCATGGCTTGCCGGCTTACAGCCAAAAAAACTTACGGTTAAAAGTGCAGTCATGTGAATTTTAATTAAATCATGTCGAATTGCAAGGGTTTTTTAGTATATCTGCCTTATATTTTAGCAATATTTAGGTTTATGTTCCCATTTCCCAGCTTTCAAGATATTTTTTCTGTTCTGTGGTGAGCATATCAATCCTTATTCCCATTGCCTTTAGCTTAAGAAAAGCAATCTTCCTGTCAATATTCTCTGGAACACTATAGACCTTCTTTTCAAGCCTCTTATAATTCTTTGCAATGTACTCAGCGCAAAGAGCCTGGTTTGCAAAACTCATATCCATAACCGCTGATGGATGTCCCTCTGCTGCTGCTAAGTTAATAAGCCTTCCCTCTCCGAGGAGATATATCCTTCTATTGTTCTTCAGGGTATATTCCTCGACAAAGTCTCTTATAACCCTTCTATTCTTTGTCATTTTCCTCAGGGTATCTATGGATATCTCAACATTAAAATGGCCTGAATTGCAGAGTATTGCGCCATCCTTCATTAAGGTAAAGCATTCCTTTGAAATCACATCGATATCCCCGGTTGATGTAACAAAGATATCTCCTATCTTTGACGCCTCCTTTATAGGCACCAACTCAAACCCATCCATTGTTGCCTCCAGAGCCCTCAGTGGGTTTACCTCTGTAACGATAACCCTTGCGCCCATACCTTTTGCCCTCATCGCAATGCCCTTCCCACACCACCCATAACCGGATACAACAAAAACAGAGCCGGCAATTAACCTGTTTGTTGCCCTCATAATCCCATCAATGGTGCTCTGCCCGGTGCCATATCGGTTATCAAATAGATATTTTGTATAGGCATCATTCACAGCAATTATAGGATACTTAAGAACACCCTTTTCTGCCATAGCCCTCAGGCGAATAACCCCTGTAGTTGTCTCCTCTGTACCTGCTAAAATATTGTAAATTAACTCTTTCCTTGCCCTGTGGAGTGTTGATACGAGGTCAGCGCCATCGTCCATGGTAATATGAGGCTTTGATGAAAGGGCATCGTTTATATGTTTGTAATAGGTTTTGTTGTCTTCTCCTTTTATTGCAAAAACCGGGACCTTAGAAAATTTGACAAGGGAAGAAGCAACATCGTCTTGTGTGCTTAAAGGGTTAGAAGCACAGAGAAATACTTCTGCACCGCCAACCTTCAGTGTTTCCATAAGATTAGCCGTCTCTGTTGTAACATGAAGACATGCAGACAGTCTGAACCCCTTCAGTGGTTTTTCTTTTTCAAAGCGTTCAGCAATACTTTTGAGCACAGGCATTTCCTGCGCAGCCCACTCTATGCGTAACCTGCCTTTCTTTGCTAAGGTTATATCCTTAATATCATGGTTAACCATTCATCCTCCAAAATTAGATAAAGGTAGAGGTACAGGTACAGATAAAAAACTTTTTCTCAACCTTTACCTGCGCCTTTACCTTTTTTATAGTCCTGCTTCTTTCTTTAAGGTCTTTGCCTTATCTGTTTTCTCCCATGTAAAATCAGGGTCATTTCGTCCAAAATGTCCATATGCAGCCGTCTTTTTAAAGATGGGCCTTCTTAGATTCAGGGTCTCAATCATACCCTTTGGTGTAAGGTCAAAGCTCTTTCTTACAATCTTTACTATATTCTCTGAAGGTATTTTGCCTGTCCCAAATGTCTCAACAAGTACGGATACCGGTTCAGGTACGCCAATAGCATATGCCATCTGGACTTGAACCCTTTCAGCTATACCGGCTGCAACAATATTTTTTGCAATATACCTTGCCATGTAAGAACCTGACCTGTCCACCTTTGAGGGGTCTTTGCCGGAGAAACAGCCGCCACCGTGACTTCCGACTCCTCCATAACTATCAACAATAATCTTCCTTCCTGTAAGGCCAGTGTCACCCATTGGTCCTCCAACAACAAAACGGCCTGTTGGATTTACATAATATTTAATATGCTCCTCATCAAGAATCTCAGGAGAGATTGTAGGCTTAATTACTTTCTCAATAACGTCTTCCTTTATTTCTTTTAGGGTAACATCCGGGCTGTGCTGAGTTGAAATAACAATGCTATCCACTCTAAGAGGTTTGCCATCCTTATATTCAATAGTAACCTGCGTCTTACCGTCTGGCCTTAAATAGCCAAGAATATCTTTCTTCCTCAGTTCTGCTAATCTCATAGCAAGCTTATGGGCAAGCAAGATTGGAAGCGGCATAAGTTCTTTGGTCTCATTGCATGCAAATCCGAACATCAGACCCTGGTCACCAGCGCCACCTATATCAACACCCATGGCGATGTCTGAGGATTGTTCATGAATAGAAGTAATCACAGCACATGTCTCATAATCGAACCCATATTTTGCCCTCGTATAACCAATCTCTTTAATAGTCTCTCTTACAATATCCGGTATCTCAACATAGCAGCCTGTTGTAATCTCACCGGCTACAAAAGCCAGTCCTGTTGTTACAAGTGTCTCACATGCGACCCTTGCGGCTGCGTCCTTGACAATTATCGAATCTAGTATCGCATCAGAAATCTGATCCGCTATCTTATCTGGATGGCCTTCTGTTACAGACTCCGAGGTAAAAAAATAATTTTTCTCCAACATGTTTCACCCCCTAAGTATCACAAAATTCATTATTTTATATAGCTATTGCACGCTAAAAAAATATGAGGTCAGCATGACTATATTAAGAGTTTAAACCCTCCTTCTTAATAAGGTGATAGAAAAATATCACTCTACGAGTCGTTGACCTAATCCCTTTTTAAAACAGGGGCTTCAGAGCAATGTTAATTTTAACACAATCCATTTAAATTTCATATCTCATATATGAGATATCAGCAATTCTCGGTGAAATTGAAAACCCTTGAGATTGCTTTGCTCCGCTCGCAATGACAAGACAAGTTTTCGTAATCCGTCATTGCGAAGGGCTTTATCCTGAAGCAATCTCGTCTCTTTTTCACCGAGAATTGCTGATGAGATATGTGTTTACTACAAATAAAAATTTATGAATTAAATGGGTTAGAACAAACTGTTGAAGATAAGTTAAAATGTATTCTTAAGACAGAACGTATTTTCTGTGGGGATGTCCAAACTGATTAATCCGTCCTTAACAATTTTAAGAGATATATTATGACATCCATCAGGTATTGTATCTCTTTGAAACGCAACCTTCCAGCCGACTACAAAATTCTCATAATATTCTCCACCAAGGTCGTAAAATTTTGAAACGTCGGGCCTGTTATATATAAAATCAGCTTTTAATGAAATTCGATTATCAATCGTAACGTAGAGGTTGTCTACGGGAAAGTTTGTACGGCTGTCAAATGCCCAGCCTTCTATCAGTATAGTTTTTGAATTACCCGGTATTGTTATAATTCTGTCTTTGCCTTTGTATCCCCTGCCATTTACATGGTCAATGCAGAATTTATGATTGCCTTGACCATCAAGATATTCATTGTTAATCCAGTATATAAGATTGTTTTTACTGTGTATCCTCTGTGCTTTATTGAGCCATTGCTCATACTTAGAAAAAAAATATGGTCCGGTTGACCGGTAGAAAGGGAGAACCCAATGCCTCCATGAAAATTGCTTTTTCAGTTCAGAGAGGGAAGGGTCCTGTTCAATGGCCAGGGCTAAGGCGCTGACCAGCCCTGTTCTATCAACACCTTTATGACAGTGAATCAGTATCGGCTTTTCAGATTTTAAGAGTATGTCCAGGATATTTATGAGCTTGTTATATTCCGGTAGATCATGAGCGGATAGTCCAATATCATACAGCTGGACATGGTATTCCTTAGATATCTCGCTTTCATCGGCATACCATTGAGAATCATTGGACTTTCCTCTTAGATTAATAATCGCCTTAATACCCTTTTCTTTGATGATTTTTTCAAGGAGGTCGCCGGAGAGTTGGGCGCTCCGATAAACCCTGCCTTCTACAACAGTGTCAATCCTCGGGGAAAAGAAAACATGATAAAATGCAAAGAGAATTAAGGACAGGACGATAATGAAGAAAAAAATCTTCTGCAATAGATGCAATTTCCTATCTTTATTCATATTATTATATTAATCCCATTGTTTTAGCTTCACCTCAATTTTATCATAAAACTTTCTCCCGAGGACAGACAAGAAAGGACTCACAATAATAATTTTATGCGTATATTTTTCACTGTGCAATTAGACCTTGTCAGTATCATTAGTATAAGTTATATTATTATCATTAATAATGCGTATCGATAGACTTGAGTTAATAGGATTTAAATCCTTCGCAGAAAAAACTACATTTAACTTTCATCCAGGTATTACCTGCATTGTTGGACCAAACGGTTGCGGGAAGAGTAACATTGTCGACGCTTTCCGGTGGGTTCTCGGTGAACAGAGCGCAAAGAGCCTCAGGGGTGAGAGAATGGAAGAGGTTATCTTTAATGGCTCTGTATCGAAGAAACCTAAAGGTATGGCAGATGTTACGATGATTATCTCAGGGGTAAACGGAAATAATCCCCCCTCCCCCCATTTAGCAAAGGGGGGTGAGGGGGGATTATTGAATGAAAATGGAGAAAGCTCACCAGATATAACATATGTCACAAGAAGGCTATACAGATCCGGCGATAGTGAATATATACTGAATAAAAATCAATGCAGGTTGAAGGATGTAAAAGACCTTTTTCTTGATACAGGACTTGAAGTGAGAAGCTATTCCATACTTGAGCAGGACAGGATCGCAGAGATACTTAACTCCAAACCTCAGGACAGGAGGTTTTTAATAGAAGAAGTAGCAGGAGTTATGAAATACAATGTCAGAAAGAAAGAAGCTCAGGCCAAGCTTGAATCATCGAGGACAAACCTCCAGAGGATAAACGACATTATTATAGAGGTTAAAAAACAGATTAATCTCATTGACAGACTGGCAAAAAAGGCTGAGAGATATAAAAGGCTCTCTTCCGAGATGCGTAATATAGAACTAAAGATTTCAAAGAGAGACTATCAGACCATGAAAGAGTCATTTGAGGGAATACTTTTAGAATATAACACACTGAGGGAGGATGAGTCTCTTAAGAGGGCGGATTTCGCAAGAATAGAAAACCAGACCGAAGCAAAACGACTTGAACTCCTTGAAAAAGAGAAGGTGTTGGAACAAATCCAGATAAAGTTCCAGAACTTAGAAAAAGAGATTGCTGAACTCGAAAAGAGTAAGGCTGTAGCAAAGACAGAGAGAGATAATTATAAAGAATATCTCACTAAGCTTTATCAGCAGGAAGAAGAATTTAATGTAAAAGAAGCAGAGCTATTGATCAAACAAAAAGAACTGGAGAAAACAGAGGCAGACCTCTTATCCGAGATAGAAAAGCAAAAAGAACTGCTCAAGGACAAAACCGATTTCGCAAGGTTTATGGAAGAAGAACTTATAGAGAATGAGGAATTACTCGAGGGGGAAAGGCATGAAATCTTCAGGATGTCAGAAGAACTCAGTAACCTGAGAAATGATCAGAGCAGGCTTCAGTCATCTTTTGAAAATCTAAACCACAGGGAAACATCGGCTGTAAAAGACACTGAGAATTTGAAAAAGATATTAGCAGAGATAGACTCTTCTTTAAAAGACTTAGAGTCAAACCTTTTGGAGAAAAATAACAACCTCCTGCTGCTTAATGAAAAAAAGGGAATAATAACAGATGAACTCACTACAAGCAAAAACAGGATTGAGAATCTCAGGGAGACACTGTCCAGGCTCAAGGAAGAGCTTGCATCATATACATCACGGATTGAGTCTCTCAGGGAAATAATATTTGACGGTTCAATAAAAGAACTCCTCTCAGGAAATTTAAATTTTAATCTGCTCGCATCAATTTCGGATGTTATAGAGATCGAGGACGAATATGAAAAGGCTATAGAGAGTGCGCTTTCAGAGAAGGTAAATTCATTTATACTTCCATCATTCAATGATATTGAAATCGCCATATCAGCGTTAAAAGAAAAAGGGCCGGGCAGGACAGCCTTTATACCTCTTAATCCCCCCATTAGTAAAGGGGGGACAGAAGGAATTTTAGGTGAAAAGATAGAAGTACCTGAAGGGACTATAAGCAGGGCACTGAGTTTTGTACGGACGAAAGAAGAGTTTTCAGGTGTTGCAAAAAGCCTGTTCGAAAATATCTTTATAGTCAGAGATTTGAAAACAGCCTTTAATCTTATAGCTGCAGGCCACAATTTATTTTTTGTGACCCTTAATGGAGAGGTTATAGAACCATCGGGTACAGTTATTGTAGGAGAGGTAAAAGGCGTATTCAGGAGGAAGAGAGAGATTAGGGAACTCGAAGTCACCATCGAGAAGAATAAGATGATGATAGACCGTGTGCAGGCTGAATTAAGTTCGGTCCAGCAATTGATTGAAAGAAAAGAATATGACCTCAGAAACATCGAATCCGGTGTTATAGGTATAGAGAAAGAAGGCTCCCTTTTAAAGCTTACAGCTGATAACTATAGAGATGAAAAAGAACGAAAAAGCAGAAAACTTGCTTACCTCTCTATAGAGATTGAACAGATAATTAATGAAAAAAAGTCGATAGAAAAGCTAATTATAGAGAAAGATACCGAGATCCAGTCGGCAGACTCAAAGAAAGGAGATTTAGAACAGCATGGTGCATCTCTTCAGGAGGAAATTACACAGAGAAGGTTAAATCTTGAAGGATACCGTGCAGATGTAACAGAACTCAGACTCTCAATAACATCTCTTACGGAGAGAATAGAGTCAGTCAATAAGGAAAGGGAGACCGTTGTCAGGGAGATAACAGAGAACAACCATAAAAAAGAATTATTATCAGCAGAGATCTCTTCTGTAAAGTCCCGTATCCTCCAGCGTGAAACAGAGATGGATACATGCGAAGAAAAGATAAGATCACTGATCTCTGTTGCTGATGAATTCAAGACAGAGATATCCGGAAGAAAAGAAGTAATAGAGACTGAGAACCAGGAACTACGTACAGCCGAACATGAGATGAAACTCCTCAGAACTCAAATAGATTCCGTTTCACAAAGGATAGCTGAACTTGATATTCATAGGGCAGAGCATAAAATAAAGATGGAGAATCTGTCCGAAAACATAAGGCTAAACTATGGTTTAGAGATTGATGCAATAGAAGTAGACCCTTTAGCAGAAGAGGATGAACCCCGACTCATTGAGCTAAAAGAAAAGGTTCAGGAACTTGGACCTGTAAATCTTGGAACATTAGAAGAGTATGAAGAACTACGTACACGTTACGAATTTTTGACAAAGCAGCAGGAAGACCTTAATAGATCTATAGCAGAGCTCGAAGAGGCGATAACAAAGATAAGCATTACTACACGGAGAAAACTCAGAGAGGCGTTCGATGCGCTGAAGGCAAAATTCTCCGAGGTATTTTTAACTTTATTCAGTGGAGGCAGGGCTGAATTGGTCATGACAGATGAGAATAACATCCTTGAGACTGGTATTGATATCATAGCTCAGCCTCCGGGGAAAAGACTTCAGAATATAAACCTGCTGTCAGGTGGGGAGAAGACCCTTACTGCATTATCCCTTCTTTTTGCAAGCTTTTTGATTAAACCAACACCCCTCTGCATCCTTGATGAGGCTGATTCCGCTTTAGATGAAGTGAACACGGAAAGGTTTGCAAAGATGTTACAGGAATTCTCAAAAGATACCCAATTTATTGTAGTGACTCATAACCGGAGCACCATGAGTGTGGCTGATTATATATACGGTATAACCATGGAGGAACCAGGGGCGTCAAAAGTAATATCTATGCAACTTGTTGAGGCGTAATAATTTAATATCAAATGTCAAAATTCAAAGTGATTTTATTTTTGTTTTTTAACATTTAACTTTTTTGGCATTTGGATTTTGTCATTTGAACTTCATTTGAAATGAACAAACTTATAGATGCATTGCATGACATAAAAGTATCCACATACCCCGAGGACCTTATATGCTATGGCTTTGATGCCTCAGGTCTTGAGGCATCTCCTTCTGCAGTCGTCTGGCCAACTAATACAGAAGATGTTGTAAAGGTGATGAGGTATGCCTATGAGAATAGCATTCCCGTAGTTCCCCGTGGTGCCGGTACAGGCATGACTGCCGGTGCGGTACCGTCAAGGGGAGCAATAGTCCTCAGCTTCGAAAAGATGAACAGAATCCTTGAGATAGAATCTGAGAATCTTAATGTACTATGTGAGCCTGGCTTAATAAATGGGAAACTTCAGCGTGAACTTAAATGGATGAACCTCTTCTATCCACCAGACCCTGCAAGTATGAACTTCTGTACCATAGGTGGGAATGTTGCAGAAAATGCAGGCGGGCCGAGGGCATTAAAATACGGTGTCACAAGGGACTATGTGCTGGAGATAGAGACTGTACTTCCAAATGGAGAGATAATAACCACAGGTGTCAGAACGACAAAAGGCGTTGTTGGCTATGATCTGACAAGGCTCCTTGTAGGCTCAGAAGGGACATTATCCGTATTTACAAAGATAAGGTTAAAGGTCCTTCCTCTGCCTGAAGAGGTTGTTACCTTACTTGCCATTTTTGATAATCTTGAGTCATCAGGCAAGGCGGTATCAAAGATTGTATCCACAAAGATAATTCCGAGGACTCTCGAATTCATGGATCGTGAGGCTATAATAGCTGTTGAGAGTTTTAAGCCTGTAGGGCTTCCTCAGGATGTCGAGGCAATTCTCCTCATAGAACTGGATGGTCATCCTGCTGCGATAACAAAAGAGGCGGAAAAGATAGCTGATATATGCCAAAATCTTGGTGCAGAGATAGAGATGGCAGAGGATGAAAATGCAAGAGACAACCTGTGGGCGGCAAGACGTGCGATATCACCTGCCCTTTATCATATAAAGCCCACAAAGATAAACGAGGATATTGTCGTTCCGAGAAACATGGTGCCCGAGATGCTGAAACGCCTGAGGAAACTGTCTGAGGAAAGCGGTATAAAAATAGTAAACTTCGGCCATGCAGGCGATGGGAATATTCATGTGAATATTATGGTTGACAGAAACAACAAAGAAGAATACCAGAAGGGGATAGGTCTTGTTGAGCAGATATTCAAGGATACCCTATCGCTTGGTGGTACTATCTCTGGAGAACATGGCATTGGACTTACAAAGGCAGGTTATATCGGGATGGAGATATCCAAAACCGAGCTTGAAATTATGGAGGCCATAAAAAAGGTATTTGATCCAAAGAATATCCTCAATCCCGGAAAAATCTTTCCGCAATAGCAGTATTTGACTATCGGCAAAAAAAACCCGCTCAAATACTCTATCCTCAGTTGCTGTTGCCAATTTTATGAGTAATCTGGGTTAGCTGTTTAAAACCGGGTGATCCATAATAAATCTTTATTTTTCAACAGGTTATAAAAATATGCTTGCATTTTTATACAAAATCGGGTTTTACTTATCAAGAAGACCGCAAAAAGAAAGGCTGGAGAATTTCTTCTCCAGCCAAAAAATATGTGTGTGCGTGTTAAAGAAAACTTATTTCTTCTTTGCGGTCTTCTTCTTTGCAGCTTTTTTCTTTACTGCCATTATCTATCACCTCCTTTCTTTACCTTACAGCGATGAGAATAAACTTTTTAACTTTTACTTCATATATAAATTCATATATGATAAATTTCTTTTTGTCAACAAAAAAATTACTTTTTAGAACAATTAATGCATTTTTGTAAACGATT
>JBGQLV010000051.1:0-22673 GCA_041500225.1 Thermodesulfovibrionia bacterium
AAAATAGCAAAAATGCAAAATAAGCTCTTTCAGCTCTCAGAATCCAATAAAAATCATTCAAAAATCTAAAACAATTTCATATAGATTTTCGGTGAGGCAACGAATACCTGTTTCGTATAGATTTTTACGTGAGGCAACGGGGGTAGAAGATAATGTTTATAAATCTCACTAAATCTTAAATGGTACAGGGATAAAGGTAAGGACAAATATCACAAGCGCAAGCCATCCAATAAATCTTCTCTTAGGGTCTAATGAAGCCTCCCGGTAAAGGACAGGCGGATGTCTCAGACCGAGAATTAATAATAAAACAGCCCATATAGCCCATCCCGGCCATAATAATAGACCAAGGGGAACCATTACGAGTACAAGTAATTTTGAAAGATAGACATGTTTTTCACCTAAGAGTGCATATGCAATATGGCCGCCGTCGAGCTGTCCAACAGGTATAAGATTTAAAGATGTTACAAAAAGACCGATCCACCCTGCAAAGGCAACGGGATGCAACAGTATATCCTGAGATCCAGTCTGATAGTTCAGGCTTATGTTGGAAAGAAAACTAAAAAGCAAGGAATCTCCAAGTCTGAGAGCTCCTTCCGTCTCTCTAATCGCAACGACCTTGGAAAGGGATAAACCTACAATTGATACTATGACTGAAATGATGAAGCCTACTATAGGACCTGATGCCCCTATATCTATAAGTGCCTTTCTTGTAACTATTGGTGGTTTCATCTTTATAAATGCACCGAACGTACCGATGAAAGAGATAAAGGGAGGAGCGGGAATAAAATACGGCAGTGTAGCCTTCGTATTGTGTCTTCTTGCTGCAAAATAATGAGAAAATTCATGTCCCAGCAGGATTGTCATTAGAGTCAATGCAAACGGTAGCCCTTTATAAATTTTTTCGGGTTCTTTCAAGATATCTATACCTGTCTGCATCGCCCCGGCAATCAGTGTAGAAAACAGTGTGAGGATAAAAAGGAAAAGATGCAAAAAGGGAAACTTTTTCAGCATTTCATAAACCCCTTTTATCCGTCCCGGTGGATTCGCTGCGGCGAATAAGTAACAGAAGGGGAAGGGTACAGATCAGAAGCAAACTGAGGATATAAAAGGCATCATTAAAAGACAACATTGATGCCTGTCTCAGTAACTGTCCATGGATAACACTCAAACTTCCTTGCCGCGCGGTAGAGACATCAAACCCCATGTGTTGTAAAAACTGGTCAGCCCTGGATAGAGTTAATTGATAACTCGTATCAAATGGAGTGAGATGTTCTACAAGATTAACCTGGTGAAGTTGTGCCCTTCTGGCAAGCATGGTTGTAACAAAGGCAACGCCGAAGCTGCCGCCAAGGTTTCTCAGGAGATTGTATATCGCTGAGGCATTTCCCATATCTTCCTTCCTAATAGCTGACATGGTTAGCGTCGTCAAAGGTATAAAGAGAAAACCCATACCAACACCAAGTACAACCCTCGGCCAAATAATAGTATTGAAATCAACTAAAAGATTAAACTGAGACATGAGATATGTTGAATATGCAGCCACAATTATACCAAAGGCAAGTATAGCCTTTGGATTTATCTTTGTTACGAGTCTCCCTGCTATCGGCATTGCAATAAGGGTTGCAATGCCTCCGGGTCCAAGAACCAGTCCTGCAAGGGTAGAAGTATATCCCATTAGTGTCTGGAGATAAATCGGAAGAAGGACGATGCTGCCAAAAAGATTAAAAAATGCAAAAAACATGACCACATTCCCTGTGCTGAATGTCAGTTTTTTGAATATCCTCAGATTAACTATTGGATGCTCAGTAAAAAACTCCACTATTACGAAGAGTATTAGAGATACCAGAGACGTTAAGCTCAGCCATGTAATAAAGCTGGATGAAAACCAGTCTTCTCTCTGTCCTTTATCCAGGACTATCTGAAGACATCCAAGCCCAATGGCAAGAAAAGCAAGCCCCCAGTAGTCAATCTTCATCTTCAAGCGCTTCATATATGGAGGATCTACAATAAAGAACAATACCATCAAGATTGATATAATGCCGATAGGGATATTTATGAAAAATATCCAGTGCCATGACCAGTTGTCAGTAATCCAGCCCCCAAGCAAAGGACCAATAATTGGTCCAAACATTATACCGATACCAAATATAGCCATTGCCATACCATGCTGACGAGGAGGAAACGTCTCAAGCAGTATCGATTGTGATATAGGCTGAAGCGCTCCGCCACCAATGCCTTGAAGGATTCTGAAAAACACCAGACTCTGTAGATTCCATGCAGAACCACAAAGAAGAGAACTCAATGTAAACATAGATATAGAAAAGATAAGGTAACGTTTCCTTCCGAAGAGTCTGCTGAGCCATCCTGTCATAGGGATGATAATCGCATTTGATACAAGGTAAGATGTTATCGTCCATGTAGATTCATCAATACCGGCAGACAGGCTCCCTCGAATGTGGTCAAGGGAAACATTTACAACAGAGGTATCCACAATCTCGATAAGTGTGGGGAACATTACGGTAAAAGCAACAAGCCACTTATTCATCGGATAAGAATAATTTCAGTTCAAAAGACACTGAACTTGAAATACTTTTTGGGATGTTCCCTGATGTCTCTGATTAGTTCCTTGAATTCTGTTACAGAGGTTTTAAGTTCTGTTAAGGTATCCTTCATTTCCCTGTCAAGTTCCTTGTCCTTTACCAGACTTCCAGCAACGCCTTCACCTGAGTCTATTCTTTTCAAAATTAAAGATAGCTGTTTTGATGCCGTATCAAGGTTTTCATACAATTGTGGATCCTCAGCAAGTCTCTTAAGTGTCCCCTGGCCCTTATTTAGTTTTCTGCTGAATTCTTCCAGCGATGAAGTTGTACTTAATAGTTTGTTATAGAGCGAAGGGTCTTTCATAAGCAATTTCATGGTGCCTTCTGACTCTTTGAAGTCCTTTAATATCATGGACAATGTTTTTGTAGTATCTCTCATATTGTTATAGATTGAAGGGTCTGTTAAAAACTTTGCAATTGTACCTTCACCCTTTTCAATCTTTTCAATAAAGCTTCCAAATTTATCCATAAACCCGGTGACCTTTTGTATAGACTCCGAACTCGCATTCACTATGTCCTGTATTTCAAGCTGCGTAGTGCCCTGTATCATATCTCCTGGTTTGATCGGTTCTGCCTGAGCGGAGCCGTCACTAATCTCAATGTATTTGTCACCCAGCAGCCCCATAGTAAGGACACTTGCCTTTGAGTCTTTTTTAATGAACTTTGCAGCACCTTTATTAATTAACATCGCAACCAGAGTACCATGTTCGGGGTTAAGGTCTATATTTTTCACAGAACCCACCTCGATTCCCGAAATCCAGACAGGAGCACCCTTTCTCAACCCTCTGATATCCTTTATCTCCGCCTTTATCTGTATCTTCGGTGAAAATAGATTTTGGATGTTACCCGCAAAAAATACCGTAACAAACAGCGTTAAAAGGGCAAGAGTGATAACCACGCCGACCTTCAGTTTTGCCCACATCAATTGCTTTTTCATATCAAACATTTCTGCCTCCTATATGATTCAGCATATTTTTACATTTAACTCGCTTATGAAAGCCTGAATTTCAGGGCCTGTTGAATGCAAAAGCTTGTCTCTGCTACCATCAAATATTATGCTGCCTTCTTTTAAAAACATAAATCTGTCTGCAACCTTTATCGCGTCTAAAACCTTATGGGTAACGATAACAAGACCCTTTCCGTTCTTGCACAAATCGAGAATAAGTCTGCATATATTATCGGCATTTATGGGGTCGAGACCTGTTGTTGCTTCATCATAAAGGAACATCCTGGGTTCACAGGCAGCAAGTGATCTTGCGATAGCAACCCTCCTGTGCATGCCTCCACTCAACTCATCAGTCATGAGTTCCATTGCATGTTCCACATCTACGATCCTGAGTATTCCTCTCACCTTCCGGTCTATCTCATCTTCGGATAGTTTAGAATATTCTCTTAAACAGAACGCCACATTTTCCTTCACATTCAGGGAATCAAAAAGAGCCCCTTCCTGAAAAACAATGCTGAATTTCATCCGTACTTCCCTGAGATCTTCTTCTGTTTTGTTGGTAATATTTTCGCCGTCAATGACTATTTCTCCGGAATCAGGTCTTACAAGGCCCAGAATCAGTTTGAGTATGGTAGTCTTACCCTCTCCACTTTCTCCGAGGATTGCAACTCTTTCATTTTCATTGAAGGAGAAACTTACATCTTTTAGAACCTGCCGGGTATTATATGAAAACCAGACCTTATCAAATACAATCATACTGAAAATCCTAACGCATAAAGTAATACTCTTGTGAGTATAAAATCGGAAACTATAATCATAACTATTGATATAACAACAGCCCTGGTAGTAGACTGCCTCAGACCTTTCGAGCCGCCTTTTGTGGACAAACCCATATAACAGCTTATACATGCTGTGAGATAACCAAAGATAAACGGTTTGGCAGCACCGGAAAAAACATTCTCAAAGGTCAGCACATTACGAACTGAACTCCAGTAGAAAGCGCCACTTTGATGACTCACAAATACAGCAATATAATACCCGCCAAAAAGGGAAATCGCATCACCTAAAATTGTAAGGGCAGGCAGCATTACCAGCGAACTCAGTATCCTCGGTGTAACAAGCTTTTTTATGGGGTCGACTCCAAAGACCCGCAGGGAATCCACCTGATGCCCGAGGATCATCGAACCCAATTCGGATGCCATCCCGGAGCCAACTCTCCCTGCAAATACCAGTGCAGCAGTAACAGGGCCTATCTCTCTGATAATGGAAATACCGACAACCTTGCCTGTATAAATCTTAAGCCCGAGAGCCGAGAGTTCAGCGGACAACTGCAGCGAAAGAGCCATTCCGATAAAAAGAGAAACAAGAAATACGATAAGGAAAGAACCTGCGCCTGCATAGTCCATCTGTTCAATAAAATCTCTAAAATAAAAGGGTCTCTTAATGGCGCCTGTAAATCCGCGGATGGACAGCAGGTAAAAATCCTGAAGATCACTTATTAATTCTTTTATCTTAATTGTTTCCATTGTATACAAATTGCGTTTGACAAAATAACTTAATCCCAAATCCAGCGATAATAATAGCAAACGTTTGATTTGGTTGTCATTCCGTGCGCGACACGGAATCCAGTGTTTTCCTGGATTCCCGCTTTCGCGGGAATGACGACCATGTTGCATTACTCATGAGTTTATTAATACAAACGTAATAATTTAGACTCTTTCGTATTTGTGTTGAAGAAACATACTGGATTCCCGTTTTCACGGGAATGACCCTCTTAAGAGTTTATTTTCCGTCATTCCCGCGCAGGCGGGAATCCAGGAGGTTCGTCATTTCTGTCGCTTCCAACTTTTTTACGAAAGAACCATAATTTATGATACCCCTCTCCCATCCCTCCCCCTCAAGGGGGGAGGGTTAGGGTGGGGGTGATGTAACTTCATTTAATGCGTTTATATTAGTATATTCAATTTTCCTTAATTTTTGTTCGAATCTATACTCTTATGGACAAGTTCGATTATCGTCACCTCAGGCGGTGATAGAAAACGGATCGGCGGTCCCCATGTACCTGAACCTCTACTAACATATAAACACGAGCCATTGGAAAGATCAGCAAACCCTGCCTGAATCGGATAATATAATCCTGTAATAAGGCTAAATGGGAAAATCTGCCCTTTATGTATATGTCCTGAAAGCTGCAGATCAAAAAGGCCGAGGGCACTTTTATCCACAAGAGGTCTGTGTTTGAGAAATAAAGTAAATTTTTCACTGGGAAGTCCTGACAGCAATTCCCTCTCAGGTACATATCTGAGAGTGCCATAAGCCTTTCCCTGCGGGTCATCTACACCCGCAATATTAATTAACCCTGCAAGAGTCAATCTCTCTCCTCTCAGTATTTTAAAACCCGCCTTTTCCGTAAAATTCAAAGCATCATCAAGCCCCGCATAAAATTCGTGATTGCCTGTTATTGCAAACTTTCCATATCTTGGATTGACTTCTTTCAGCATCTCAGCAAGTCTGAGAAGATTGTCAATCTGTCCATCTACAAGGTCACCAGTTGATACCATGATATCAGGGTTTGCTTTTTTCACTTCATTGAGAATTCTTTTCAATCTCTCTTCTCCGACAATCAGTCCAAGGTGAACATCAGAGATCTGGACTACTTTTAGCCTTCCCACTTTTTCCGGAATCTTTGAGGTATTGATTATTACTTTCTCAGTAAGAATATTTTTGGCTTCAAAGTACCCGTAAATACTGATAACAATTGAAAGCAGTAGAGGTATGAGAAAAGCGAACTTTGCAGAGGGCATGAATGAGGTAATATCTTGTCGTAATATGAAACTGCTCAAATATATGAGGAAACGGTAAGTGTCAATGAGAAGGGAGGCAGATACGAACAAAAGCAGAATCCCCATCCATGTATATCCGACATAAGACATCAGACGGGCAAAAAATTCAAATCCTGCTCTTTCAGAGAAACGCACGATGATAGGGGCGAAAACCATAATTATCATTACAAGCGCAACATAAATACCAATATGTATTCCAAAAGCAAAGGCAGCCTTCGCCTTCAGGAATACATAAAGATGTATACCGCCATAAATCAGGAAAAACGTCAGTAAAAAGAGACTCATGTTAATTTACTCATACCTTAAGGCTTCTATAGGGTCAAGGAGTGATGCCTTGTAAGCAGGATAAAATCCGAAGAATATTCCCACCAATCCTGAAAAACCAAATGCAATCAAAATTGAGAAGGGCGATACAATAGTAGACCAGCCTGCAAGCATAGAGAGTATCTTTGATCCTGATATTCCTACGATGATCCCGGCTACTCCGCCGATTAATGATAGGGTGAGAGCCTCGATTATGAACTGTAACCTTATATCCCATGTCTTTGCACCTATTGCCATTCTTATCCCTATCTCTCTTGTCCTCTCTGTCACTGATACGAGCATGATGTTCATGATCCCGATCCCTCCGACGAGGAGGGATACTGATGCTATGGCACCGAGCAATAAGGCCATTACTTTTGTGGACTGTTCCGCCGTCTGCATGATCTGGGTAAGATTTCTGACAGTGAAGTCGTTCTCCTGCCTCGGGCCGATACGATGCCTCTGCTTAAGTAAATCGTTTATCTGTTTTTCGGCAGCCGGCAGGTCTTGCGTACTTTTTGCCTTTACCATTATTATCCTGACCATTCCGGGAAAAGTTGTCCCGAAAAGCTTCTTTTGAGCAGTTGTAACAGGCACATAAATGGTATCATCCTGATCCTGCCCCTGGGCAGACTGGCCTTTCATCGATAGGACGCCGATAACTGTAAAAGGTACTTTCTTAATCCTGATAACTTGACCGGCGGGACTCATATCTCCAAACAGGTTGTCAACCACAGTCTGTCCCAATAAACATACTTTTGTAGCGCTCTTGACATCCTGATCTGAAAAAGACCTGCCTGCAGCAACCGGCCAATCCCTCACAGTTAACATGCTCGGTGTCGTCCCTACAACTCCCGTTGACCAGTTCTGGTGCCCAAAAACAACCTGAGCAATTCCGTTAAGGATAGGTGCAACATTCGAGACGGCAGGGCATTCTTTTTGCATGGCATCCGCATCGCCCATGGTAAGGGTAGGTTGTGTGCCCGAACCCATTCTGACTCCTCCTGATGTAGTTGCTCCAGGAAGAATTATAAGGAGATTGCTTCCCATACTTGAAATCTGCTCGGCTATTCTCTTGCTCGCTCCCGTGCCTACTGCGAGCATCGCAATAACAGCGCCGACACCGATAATAATCCCAAGCATTGTGAGGGCTGAACGCATCTTGTTTACTTTCAATGCCCTGAATGATATCCTTAATGTCGAAGGTATATTGATCATTGCTTTTTCTTTTGCTCGTCACTGATAATACGGCCGTCCAGAAACTTTATTATCCGCCTGCTGTATGCAGCGATATCATTTTCATGGGTTACAAGTATTATCGTTATGTTTGATTCAGTATTCAGTTTTACAAATAGCTCCATTATCTCGGCGCTGGTCTTTGAATCGAGATTCCCTGTGGGTTCATCCGCGAGTATTATAGGCGCGTCATTCACAAGTGCCCTGGCTATTGCAACCCTCTGCTGTTGTCCGCCGGAAAGCTGATTAGGATGATGGTCTTCTCTCCCATCAAGACCTACGCTTTTAAGCGCCGCAATTGCCTGCTGTCTTCTTTCTTTAGCAGGAAGCCCGTCATAGAGCATCGGAAGCTCGACATTTTCGATGGCAGACGTTCTTGGAAGCAGGTTGTATCCCTGGAAGACAAAGCCTATTTTTTTGTTCCTTATACCTGCAAGCTCATCCCTGTCGAGATCACCAATATCAATATTCTCTAAAAGATATTTGCCGTTTGTCGGTTTATCAAGGCATCCCAGGATATTCATAAAAGTAGATTTGCCGGAGCCGGAAGGTCCCATTACCGTGACAAATTCCCCTTTGTCAATGGTTAGAGATACATTACTGAGAGCATTAACCTGTATATCATCCATCCTGTAAATTTTGGTGATATCCTTAGCCTCGATCAAAGCCATATCAGAACATCCTCGGACCGGAAGATTGCGCCGACTTTGGTTTAGTAAGGGATTCGACTATCAGTTCCTGTCCTTCACTGATTTTTCCGGTAGCAAGTTCTGTATAGTTTCCGTCACTTATTCCCAGAGAAACCGGAATGCGCTTTGGTTTATCCTTTTCAAGTATCCATACTCCGGATCCTTTTTTCTCAGGTGCCGTCGGGCCCTTCTCAGAGGGCTTGAATCGCAAGGCAGCATTCGGGATCTTTAACACATCCTTTTTTGTCGATATGATTATGGATACATTGGCGGTCATCCCGGGCTTAAGCTTAAACTCAGGATTATCAACGTTGATCACTACATCATATGTCACAACATTCTGGACTGTTATCGGAGCATTCCTGACCTGCCATACCTTGCCCTTAAAAGTAATGTCTGGATAGGCATCTACGGTAAATTCAACATCCTGTCCGACTTTTATCTTCCCTATATCCGACTCATCCACACTCGTATCAATCTGCATCTTTGTGAGATCCTGTGCAATTGTAAAAAGTGTTGGTGTCTGAAAGCTGGCAGCAACAGTCTGCCCAACGTCCACATTTCTCGATACGACAATCCCATCTACGGGAGACACTATCTTCGTGTAACGAAGGTTTGTCTCGGCAAGATTTAAGGCTGCCTCGCTCTGGGAAACCTGAGACTTTGCTGCGCTGACCGAAGCCTTTGCAGTTTCATAGTTCGTTTCTGCAGTATCGAGATCACTCTGTGCAATAAGGTTTTTTGACAGCAGTTCCTTATTCCTGTCCATTGTCCTCTTTGCATCAACCAATGTTGCCTCGGCTTTCTCCAGATTTGCTTTAGCAGAAAAGAGATTTGCCTTTGCTTGATCCACCTGCGCCTGAAATAGAGCCGGGTCTATCCGGGCTATCAGCTGGCCTTTTTTTACAGGAGAATTGAAATCAACGTAAATATTTTTTATTGTACCGGACACCTGGGTGCCCACAAGGACCGTAGTCACAGGGTTAACCGTACCTGTGGCGGTAACCGCCATTTCTATGTCGCCTCTGACAACCTTATCAAATCTGAATTTTGGTTCATTTCCATTGCCTCTGAACAGAATAAATCCGGCAGCAGCAATGACAATAATTATTCCACTGATAATAAGTATTTTCTTCATCTCATTCCCATCGCTTTCTCAAGGCTTGCCTGTGAGACCTTATAATTATAAAGGGCCTGAATATAAGACAACTTTGCGTTCGACAGCAATACCTCCGCATCGGTGACCTCGATGGGATTTCCAACGCCGGCCGCGTATCTTCCGTTTGCTATCTCGAAATTTTCCTCTGCCTGCTTTACACCAAGTTCCGCCGTAGGGATACTCTCTTCCGCTTGCTTAAGATTAAGGTACGCCTGCTGTACGTCCGAGAATATGCTTTGCCTCATTGACTCTTCATTCGCTCTCAGGACATTCAGATTTGCCTTTGCTTCTTCAACCTGATATTTTGTCAGAAAGCCGTTGAATACGGGAAATGAAATTGCTGCTCCCACTTCCCAACCATGGTCAAGGGGAAAGTTCTCCCCAGCCCAGTTATAAGCTGCATTTCCTGTTAAGACAGGATAGTAACCTGTTTTTACAAGGTCGATGGATTTTTCTGCTGCCTGCCTCTTTGCAACGATTGATTGTAAATCGGGTCTGCTTTGATATGCTTTTGATAATGCATCTTCAAAGGTAATAGTGTATTTCTTGGATGAAAGATTATCCTCGATGATATACTCAGGTGCATCAGGGACACCTATTGCATTGTTCAGGGTTACCACCGCTAACCTGAGGGCATTTTCAGCCTTTATTAAATTCAGTTTCGCATTGCTCAAGTCCGCCTCTGCCTTTGTCACATCAAACTTCGGTTTTGTGCCCACTGTATAAAAACCTTTTGCCTGATCAAGGTGCTGCTGGAACTGTTTCACCGTATCCGCAGATACATCTCTGCTCCGCTTTGCCTGCAATATCCCGTAGTATGTCTGCCTGACATTAAAGATCACCTGCTCGGTTACATTTTCAAGGTCCGAGCGTGATGAATCGACATTAAAATTCTGTATCTTCACCTGAGACGGAGTCTTCCCGAAATCATAAATGTCCTGGCTAAGACTGAACCCTGTGGAATATTGATCGAAGGAACCGGTTCCGCCGGATAAAGAACCTGTTGTGCCGGTTGATAAGAAGGAACTCCCTGATCTGATAGATGCCGATGAAATCCTGCTGTAGCTCGATGACCAGTTTATCTGGGGATAATAATTTGCCTTTGACTGGCCGATACGGCTCACATTTGCATTGACATTATGTACCGCCGCGGCGATGTTTGGATGCATTTTTAGTGCTATTTCTACACATCTCTCCAGATTAAGAGATTCCCCTTTTTTTATGATTTCCTCCGCGCCCCCTTCAAAGGGCATAATGAATATGAGAAATAATATGAAAGGACTAAACCATTTCATTTTTAACCTCCTTTATTTATTATCTATTTAACAAATCATCTTCTATTTTGTTTCTAAGCTATAAAAAATAAAGATATAGCGTTATAGTGTCCTCTTAAAAGTCCCGATTGCTATAGTCATCATCACAAAAGTAAAAATCAGAAGAAAAATTATGTCTCCTGAAATGTCACTGATACTTTCACCCTTGAATAGAACAGATTTTAATGCATCTACGGCATATGCCTCAGGGTTTACTTTTGCAAATGCCTTGAGCCATCCAGGAAAACTTGCAATCGGATATATTGCACCGCTTGGGAAAAAGAGTATAACATTAAGAAATCCACTCAAGAGTCCGACAATCCTCGGATGGTTTACCCTTCCAATCATAACAAACATAAGACTCAGCAGACAGAGCGTGGTAAGAATTATCACAATCAATATGGAAGCAAACTGTTCTATGCCTTTTGAGAATGGTATACCGGTCATGAGCATGCTCACGGTAAATATCAGAACAGCGATAATGGTTGTGATGGACAACCCGCTTATGATAAGGCCTGCGACGATATGAGATTTTGAAATGGGTGTGAGAAGATAGCTCTCGTCTATTCCGAGGAATCTGTCCATAACCAGATTAAAGGCGCCTGTAGTCAAGGCTCCCAAGAAAATTGCCATAATAACAACACCGGGGACAAGGGATTGATAATAATCCACCTTCCTGTAAAGGTCTATGTCTCTGAGGAATATCTCGTCGGTCTTTTCCCTGATGGATACGTAATCCGAACTGATTGATTTCAGTGCACTATTTACGGCATTCCTTATGGCATCGGCAGATATGGCATCAGTGTTATCAAGAAAGATGCCTGCTTCGGGCCGGGCCTTCAACCCAACCTTTTTACTGAAATCAGGAGGTATTATCAGTCCAGCCTTGTATCTGCCTTTTCTGACTCCATCAATTGCTTCTTTATCATCTGTGGTGACAAGGATTGTAAAAGTCTGCGGTCCTGCTTCAACAGCCCGCAAGTTCTCCATAAATCTCCTTGCATAAGGACCTGGGTCATGGTTTACTACAATCAGCGGAAGTGCCTGCAGTTTTCCCTGGAATGAATTACCCAGGATTACAAGATAAATGACAGGCATTAAAATGCTCATTGCAAGCACCATCGGATTCCGCGTGAATTTTTTTAAATCCCTTTCTATAACCGCCAGCAGTCTTATCATATCGCGTCTTTCATTGTCCTTATCTTCCCCATCTCTGGGGTATCCCGGCACCGATAAGGAGGCTCACCTTCCTGGCCTCTTCTTCCCGAATAGATTTGCCGGTATAGTGTATAAAGACATCTTCAAGAGACTGTTCGTGGATAGTCGCTGATAAGATTTTACCGCCAAAAGACTTTATTTCATCCATGAGCAAGGGAAGATTCAAAGCACCGTTGTCCACGTATATCCTTAAATTATTGTCTTCAATATTTACATTATGTACAAATGTCAAAGCCTTTATCCTGTCAATAATGTCTTCCGAAAGACTTTCAAAGGTAAGAGAGATGATATCATTCCCCGGGATCTGTGACTTCAGCTCATTAGGGCTTCCAATCGCTATTATTTTTCCTGAATCTATGATAGCAACCCTGTTGCACAACGCCTCTGCCTCTTCCATATAATGGGTCGTAAGAAAAACCGTCATCGAATCCCCTTCTCTGAGCTTTCTCAGAAAATCCCAGACAACATGTCTGGACTGAGGGTCAAGTCCGATAGTCGGCTCATCTAAAAAAAGTATCTTAGGCCTGTGTACAAGAACCCTTGCAACCTCCAGCCTCCTCCTCATCCCTCCTGAATACGCTGCCACAAGGTCATTGGCTCTTGATGAAAGTCCAACCATCTCTAAGAGATACTTTATCCTCTCTTTCCTTTCTTTTGAAGAGATACCATAAAACCTGCCATAAATGTCCATATTCTCATAGCCTGTAAGATCAAGATCACTTGTCATAGCCTGGGGAACGACTCCGATTTCACGCCTTACCTTTTCAGGCTCTCTATCCACATTACAGCACGCTACCGTTGCAGTTCCCTCTGTAGGTTTCAGCAGTGTTGTCAGCACTCTGATAAGGGTAGTTTTCCCGGCTCCATTCGGTCCGAGGAATCCAAAGATTTCGCCCTCCATCACATCAAAGGTCACCTTGTCAACAGCAGTAATCATTCCGTATTTCTTTGTTATCCCGGAGACCTCTATGGCTTTATTCTGTTGCATACTTTCTTAGTTCTTCTTAGGTATTTCCACTTCTACGGTCATACCCGGCTTCAATACACCTCCTGTATCTTCCGGTTTTATCTTAACCCTGAATGTCTTTATATCCTGCCTTCCGCGGGTTACATCTCTTTGGGTTGCAAACTCGGCATATCTTCCTACCTCTGAAACCCTTCCCTTAAATATTTTTTTAGGGTTTCCTTCTGTTCTGATAATTGCTTCGCTCTTGAGTGCAACATTGTCTATTAAGGTCTCATCTATATCTACCCTTGCATAAAGACCACCCGTATCCACTATTGTTAAAATTGTCATACCCGGACTGACTGTTTCGCCTTTTTCCAGCGATTTGAAAACAACAACTCCTGATATGGGACTCGCTATTGTTGTGTCATTTAACCTGGCCATGTTAAATGATAAACTTGCCTCTGATTGTTTAAGATCGGCCTTTGAAGATTTAAGCTGGTTTTCGGCTGTACTTAATTGTGCTATCGCAGCATCTCTTTTTGAGTATGCAGAAGAAAGCTTTGACGTTGAAGATTTATAGTCTGCTACAGAAGCATTATATGCTGTAACAGCAAGATCAAGTGATTCCTTTGAGATAAAATCCTTCTTATACAGCGTATTCGACCTGTCCATCTCAGTTTTAGCCAATTCCATTTGAACTTTGGTTTTCTCAAGATCTGATTCAGCGGTCTTAATATCCGATTCGGCGGTTACAATGTTTACCTTCGCACCCCCAACCGCTGATTCTGAAACCTTGATCTCTGCTTTTGCTTTATCAACTCCTGCCCTCGCCTGTTCAACTGATGCCCTGAAGTCATCACTTTCAAGTTTAATGGCGACTTCACCATCCTTGACCGGATCACCTTCATTACAGCAGATATATGAAACCATGCCTGATACCTTCGGGGAAAGATTGACCTCTATCCCTTCTATAATTCCGGTTGTTTTGATGTTCTCAGACCTTTTTCTTCTGCTGATGTAGGAAAAAATAAGGGCTGCAATAATTACCAGAACGGCAGTTATAATAAAAATTGTTTTTTTCTTCATACATTAATCCAAATAATAATGTTATTTTTTACTTTTTCCAAGCCAGGCGCTTACCTTTTCCTGGAACTTGTCCATGTAATAAAACACCACAGGTGTAATGTACAACGTCAAGAGCTGGGAAACGATCAATCCACCGACAACAGCCAGACCCAGCGGCCGACGAGATTCGGCGCCGGCGCCGAATCCTATAGCAATGGGCATGGTTCCCATAAGTGCTGCCATAGTGGTCATCATGATCGGACGGAAACGTATTAAGGCACCTTCATAAATTGCATCAATAGGAGCCTTCCCTTCCTTTCTCTGTGCCTCCAGAGCAAAGTCGATCATCATGATAGCATTCTTCTTGACTATCCCCAGGAGCATGATGACACCAACAAAAGCATAGATATTAAGGTCCTTATGGAAAAGCATAAGGGTTATGAGTGCACCAAACCCGGCAGCGGGAAGCCCTGAAAGAATGGTCAGAGGATGGATAAAGCTCTCGTAGAGGATTCCCAAGACAATATAAATGACCAGGAGAGCCATTATCAACAGCAGCCAGAGCCCTTTCATTGAAGACTGAAACGCCTGGGCAGTCCCCTGGAAGCTGGTGCTGACGGTTTGCGGCAAAGCTGCACGGGCAAGTTTTTCCACGACTTTCACGGCATCCCCCAGTGCCACGCCAGGCTTGAGGTTAAAGGAGATGGTAACCGCAGGGAGCTGGCCCAGATGATTTACGGTCAGGGGGCCGACATTTTGTGTCAAATTCGCCAATGTGTTCAATGGCACCAGTTGGCCGGTGTTCGAGTGGATATAGAGCATTGACAGAGCCGAGGGATCCATTTGGTATTTAGGTTCCAGCTCAAGGATGACCTGGTACTGGTTATTGGGAGCATAAATAGTCGAAACCTGACGGGAGCCGTAGGCATAATAAAGGGCGTCTTCCACCTGCTGCGCTGTTATCCCGAGGGCAGACGCCTTATCGCGGTCGATATCGATATTGATCTGGGGGTTTTTTATCTGCAGGTCACTTGTCACATCCTGAACTTGGGGCAATGCCTTCATCTTAATTTCCAGTTCCATAGCTGACCGATAAAGTTCTCCTGTGTCCGGGCTCTGCAGAGTAAACTGGTATTGGCTTTTGGTTAACTGACCGCCTATACGAATAGAGGGAAGGTTCTGCATAAACATCATGATACCCGGCACCTGGGAGACCTTTGGCCGCAGTTCCTGGATGATTTCGTCCGCACTCAGCTTCCGTTCGCTGCGGGGTTTCAGGCGCATGAACATCCGTCCTGTATTATTCGCCACGCTCGCCCCACTGGCGCCCACAGCGGACATAAAAGCAGCAATATTGGGGTCTTCGGAAACGATGGCGGCCAGTTCCTTCTGGTGCTTCACCATGTCTTCAAAGGAAATACCCTGGGCCGCCTCGGTATAGGCAAAGATCTGACCGGTATCTTCTGATGGTAGAAATCCCATCGGAATTTTTGTGAATAAAAAGACTGTCGCAATTGTAAGAATTATCGTGCCCGCCAAGGTAGTCCGGCGGTAGTTAAGGACGAGTTTCAGAGTCCTTTCATAGGTGTGCAGCATCCCGTCGAAAAAACGCTCCATTAATGTATACAGGCGGCCGTGCCGCTGTGCAGTTAGCGGACGGATGAAACGGCTGCAGAGCATAGGGGTGAGCGTCAGGGAGACAAATCCGGATATCAAGATCGCCATACTTATAGTCACCGCAAATTCGTGGAGAATTCGTCCGAGGATCCCGCCCATGAAAAGTACAGGAATGAAGACCGCAACAAGGGAAAGGGTCATGGATAAAATAGTAAAGCCGATTTCTCTTGAACCAGTCAGAGCGGCCTGGAAGACCGGTTCCCCCTTTTCTATATGGCGCATAATATTTTCGAGCATAACGATAGCGTCATCCACCACAAACCCGACCGACAGGGTGAGGGCCATAAGGGAGATGTTATCCACGCTGAATCCCATCAGATACATCGCGGCAAAGGTTCCGACAATGGAGAAAGGCAGCGCAAGGCTTGGAATAATGGTAGCGGAGATGTTGCGCAGGAAGAGAAAAATTACCAGCACTACAAGACACAAGGCGAGCAAAAGAGTAAACTTGACGTCCCTGACCGATTCGCGAATGGATACGGATCGGTCATAAAGGGTCTCCAGCTTAACAGACGGCGGTATCTGGATCCTAAAGACCGGAAGGAGATTCTTTATGCTGTCGACCACTTCCACGGTGTTCGTGCCCGGCTGACGCTGGATAGCCAGAACCACGGCGCGTTCTCTGTTGTACCAGTTCGCCACCTTGTCGCTTTCTACACTGTCGATAACCCTGCCTATTTCCTCAAGGCGGACCGGAGAGCCGTTGCGGTAGGCCACAATCAAAGGACGGTAAGCTGCCGCATTGTAAAGCTGCCCGGTTGCCTGGATGGTAAATGCCTGCTTTTGGCCTTCGAGGGTCCCTGTGGGGAGGTTCACATTTCCCAGCGCAAGTGCGTTTCCTACATCATCAATGCCTATCTTTCTATTTGCCAATGCCCTGGGGTCGAGCTGGGCGCGGACCGCAAATTTCTGAGAGCCGAAGACCTGCACCTGGGCAACACCGCTGATCATGGAAATACGCTGGGCGATGAACGTATCCGCATATTCATACACTGTGGAAATAGGAAGCGTCGGTGAGCTAAGCGCAAGATAGATTACAGGCTGATCAGCGGGGTTCACCTTGGTATAGGTAGGAGGGGTCGGCATATTCTGCGGGAGTTGCTTCGCCGCCTTTGCAATCATTGCCTGTACATCCTGACCCGCAGCGTCAATGCTTCTGCTAAGGTTGAACTGCAGCGTGATCCGGGTATTTCCGAGGGCGTTCGTGGAGGTCATTGAGTCGAGCCCTGCAATGGTCGAAAACTGCCGCTCCAAAGGGGTTGCCACAGCCGATGCCATGGTCTCCGGGCTGGCGCCGGGCAGGCCGGCACTCACCTGGATGGTAGGAAAGTCCACATTTGGGAGATCGCTCACCGGTAGAAGCCTGTATGCGGCTATCCCGAATACAAGAATGGCCATCATGACCAGCGTGGTCATTATCGGCCGCCGGATGAAAAGTTCCGGGATGTTCATTATTTATTGCCTTCGGCTTTGTTTTTAATTTCCACCTTGGCACCGGGAACAAGCCGGAGCTGACCGTCAGTAACAACTTTTTCACCGGACTGAAGTCCCTTTTCAATAACAGTTTCACTATTGAGTGTTCTGCCCACGATTATGGGGCGGTCTTCAACAGTGAGATTGTTCTTTATGATAAATACATACTGTCCCTTCTGGCCTGTTTGAATTGACTGTGAAGGAACAACAATAGCATTGGGCTGTGTGGTCAATATCATGACTACATCAACAAATTGACCCGGCCAAAGCCGCTTTATCTTATTGGCAAATGTCGCTTTCAACTTAATTGTTCCAGTAGCAACGTCAACTGCATTGTCAACAAAGGTCAGTATCCCTTCCTCAGGGTTGTCTTCACTTTTTGTTATAAAAGCCTGAACTTCCACTTTTCCGCCCGACGTGTATTTCTTTATTTCCGGGAGATACTGTTCCGGTACTGAAAAGGTCACATAGATGGGCTGAATCTGATTGATGACCACCATAGAAGTATCAGCATTCGCCTTAATCAAATTGCCCTCGTTGGCGAAAAGGTTTCCGGTTCTGCCGTCTATAGGAGAGTAAATATAACAATATTTCAACTGAAGGCGGGCATTTTCAACTAAAGCCTTGTCAGCGTTTACTGTTGCCTCAAAGGTAGCAGCATTGGTGCGAATCTGGTCGTATTGTTGCTGGGCCACATAACCTTTCTTCACAAGTTCGGCATAGCGCCGGACCTCTTCGCGTGCATTTTCGAGTTGAGCATTATCTTTTGCGAGGTTTGCCTCCGCCTGTTTCAAAGCAGCTTCATAGGGACGCGGGTCAATAGTGAAGAGGATATCTCCTTTGCGTACATCCTGCCCTTCCCTGAAATGGACGCGGGTGAGTATGCCTCCTATCTGAGATTTAACAGAAACTGTAGAGTAAGCTTCAACATTACCGATGGCCCGAATCTGTATGGGGACGGTCTTTTGGATCACCGTACCGGCTGTTACCGGAACCGGCGGCTTTGGGGGGGGCTGTGCCGGTTTGGAACATGCAAAAAGAAAGCCGCTGACGACAATAGAGATGATAAAAACCAGTGCACTTTTCTCCTGTCTTATATATCTTTTCATTGACCTTTATTCTCCCATCTTTATCATTATTCTCTTACGATAGTTTCCTCCCGCATACCATATGTGCATACTCGATTTTCATCTATATAATTGATTATCAACCTTTTGCAGCAATCCACCAAGAATAAGGTTGCAGCATTCCTCAGGAGAAAAGAGGGCATCCGGCTCGATAATGAGGGAGACGATGAATCCTCTCACCACGGAGAATATGACCTTTGCGGTCTCCTGAATATTCGTTTCTCTGAAGATGCCTGAGGCTATTCCCTTTTTTAGAATCTCTTCAATGATCCTTCTCTGCTGCCTGAAGAATTTCCTTTTTATCTCGATTCCGAAGCCAAACCCATGATCTCTGCCCAGTGCAAGGATGATCTCTTTATGTTCCCTGGCATAATTGAGACGTAACGTGAGAAATGTTCTCATGGCCTCGGCAGGATCTTTGATGCCTTTCAAGGCTTCTCTCGCTTTGCCCGTAAGGTCATCAAGCCTGTTCTTCATGAGGGTCAGATAAAGGTCTTCTTTGCTCTTGTAATAAAGATAGAGCCCTCCCACACTGATCTGAGCCCTTCCCGCGATCATCCTCATACTCGTACCCTTGTAGCCATACTCGGAAAAAATCTTAATGGCTGCAGCAAGTATTCTCTTTTTTGATTCTATGCCTGAACGCCTGTTCATGTGAACCTATGTTCAGTATAAAAAAATCGTAATTTCATGTCAATAAAAAAAAACTTACATGGCTAATGCCACAGTCACGGTTAGTTACTTAGTAATCCCCTCCTTGGCAAGGAGGGGTTGGGGAGATTTTCAGGTAAATGTCTATTCAATTATGAGACTGTTAATAAGTCTTCTTATCAAGAAGATCAACCACAGTTTTAAGCAGAAGGAAAAGGAAGCCTGAATCTTCATCAGTCAGCACAACATCATCACCCTCCTCTGAGCCCTCCATAAGGGCTTCTACCACATACTTCATAACATATGGCTGCTTGGAAATCTGTATCCTGGCCGCTCTATCAATAAACTTCTCATGTGCCCCTTCCAATTTGCCCATAAGATCTTCGTTGTCTTCATAGCAGTCGATAATCTCTTTGGAAGTAATCTTTTTGATCTTGTTCTGTGAGCCTTCAAAAATACGATAAACGACAAAAGCAATATAAATAGCCAGTTCCCTTACTTCCGGGTCCATATCCTCAATCAAAGCCATTAAGAAAGCCAAGAGATCCGGCTGGTTTTTGCCCATTTTTTGCATCTCTTTGCTTGCTCGATTTGTGCTGTACCCGGCAACTTCCTGCCAGGTCTTCTCTACGAATTTTTCTGATATGGGTTCCATCACGGTTCCCTCCCATTTTATATATAGAATTGGATACAGTCAAATTATTTGTGCAGCATTTTTATTTTTCTTCTGAAATGTTGAATTATCAAATAAAACTATATTTGTCAAATTAAGCACTTCATGATGGCTGACTTCAGGAAGTGTTTTACACAGAATTCATTCATGAATATTTTACCCTGTAATAAAGGGGGCATTTCTGTTGGATAGCACCTACAAGCAAACAAAATCTGTAAAGTAGGATAAGTAATGATTTACTGAAGAAATGTGCAATACTTGAAATCGGCGCTAAGGAGTTCTAAGCGCTTTTACGTTTTTTCTGCTTACCCTTATGTATAGATGGGCCATCTTCTCCAAGTTCTCGTTGGCGAAACCTTGAATATAATATATCATTTAATAAAGCCTTGTCGTAATCAACCATGTTCTCAAATATAAGTTTTTTTTGTAAATCTTCCCTGTTATGTCGCAGGGCAAGTTTACCAAAAGCCTCATCTAAAAAAGAGACAGATGCGACAAGAACATTGTCAAAATCAATGATAAATTTCTCTTCTTTATTCCATGCCTGATTTAGAATCTTTTGAATTTTTTCACCTTCATCTCTCGTCACAGTTCTTTTCTTGCTTATACCTTTTATATCAATTTTCATAGTTCACCTCTAAAATATCTGACCTGCTTCCGATTTTAAGAAATATAATCCTTCCCTACGAGCATTTATCTCTAAATCAATTATAGCACCCTGAAAAGCACTATGCATTGTTTGTTTTTTTTCTTTATATTTAAGACCTGTATAGTCCCAAAGAATTTTACCTTTTCCAGAAAGTATACACATTTTCCCTTGATTAACTTTTATAAATCTTTGAATATGGGTAAGTCCATACCCAGCATCTTTTTCAATACGGCTCGTAATGCCCTCTTTTACAGCCAATTTGATAGCATCATAATCATTTTTCATTTTATTATACCTATTATACTCCGAAACCTTTCTGAGGGATGCCAGAATTCCAATGCCGAAATCCGCTATGCATAGTCTTATTTTTTTTGAAACATAATATGATTGTGCACAAACATAACATCCTCTATCTGATTCACTATGATCGAAAACATTAGTCATTAATTCATTTAATGCAAGTTTTAAAGAACCTACAACTCCTTCAGACATACGAATTGAATGACGAAAAACTTCCAAAATTTGATCTGTTAGAAAATAGTCAATGTTGTTTAATCTCTCAGTTGAACATTCGCGCTTACTATTGTATGGCCTCCATTTGAAATTTTAAAAAATTTATTAAAACCTATACCCGATAAAAATTTTCGTGTCGAAGATTTATCCGGGGGTTTATACTTTGCAGATTTGCTTTGAGCCAAACATTCTGAAATCGTCCCTGTCAATAGAACTAACCCAAAGGGAGTAATGAATTCTACTTTAGATAGGTCAAAAATAATTATATCCTCTGTTGCTGTTCTCGCATTATGGCATAAATTAATCAATGCGTTTGAAAAAGCAACGGTTTGTAATTTAGGAAAACATAAAAACTTATCCATGTTTTTAGTATATCATTTTTCTTATTAGGACACTACCAGAGATTTCTGATCATTGACAAAAGTTAATTTACACAAGAAATAGGCATTTCTGACAGCAGTATCAAAGATGCGGATAACAGGAAGAATTATTTTCTGTGTCTTTACAAATATAATCAGCAAATAAGCTTCAAATCTGGTTTTTGAAATGTCCGGAAAGTATATCCGGTTTACTCCGGAATTTGTGTCCGGGATGATCTGGATTATTTTATTGCGGGTTCAGTGTCTCTGACCTGAACCCATTAATTTTTATCTATCGGTAGATCAAAATAAACGGGAGCAAGTTACAAACCTGCTCCCGCAGAAAGAAATTAATAGTAATTTTGTGTCAACAATATTTTTGGAAGTTTCTTGGATAGGTTATTTAACGCTGAGAATTTTATTCTTCTCGTCGAGGAGGACTATCTTTGGCTTAAATTCTTTCAGTTTATTATCTTCAACATAGCTGTAACAAAAGATTATAATTTTATCTCCAACAATACCCTTCCTTGCCGTGGGGCCATTAAGGCAAACCTCGCCTTTCCCGCCTGGTATCACATAAGTCTCAAACCGTTCTCCGTTGTTTAGATTACTTATCATCACCTGTTCATAAGAGAGTATCCCTGCCTTTTTAAGTATCGCCTCATCAATGGTAATACTACCCTCATACGAAAGGTTAGACTCTGTAACCGTCGCGATATGTATCTTAGCCCTTAATATGCACCTTAGCATAAAGATTCCAATTTAAATTTAAAACTGTGTTATTTTATGTTATTTTATATTATGCACCCAGGTATTGAATAAATTCAATCTCAAATCCAGCGATAACCATACTAAAGCCTTAAATTACTTGTCATTGCGAGGTCGTATCGACCGTGGAAATCTCATCAGCGGTAACCTTTGGCGGTAACCTTTGCGGGGGTAACCTTTGGGGTCAGACTTGTTTATTGCATATTGGAAAGATAACATGTTATAGTCATGCATGGCAAGAAAGCCGAGGATAGAGTATGAAGGGGCGTTTTATCATGTCATCACCCGTGGGAATCAACGCCAGAGGGTATTCAAAGGGAGTGACGATTTTCAGAAATATATCAACCTGCTTGCTTTTTATAAGGAACGGTATAAATACTCACTATATGCATATGTATTGATGAGTAATCATTTGCATCTTTTAATAGAGACACGCACAATACCACTTTCAAAAATTCTTCA
>JBGQLV010000052.1:0-22278 GCA_041500225.1 Thermodesulfovibrionia bacterium
AGTCGGTTGTTTGTCATTCCGGACTTGATCCGGAATCCAGAACCTATTGAATTTACTGGATTCCCTCCGTCAATACGTAAGACGGATTCACGGGAATGACGCTTTTTATAAATCTGTTAGTTTATGGACAGACTCTATTTATTAGGTAGCTTTGTTTAGTTGACTTTAAATACAGACGCTGTTTAAACTCTATTTCCATGAAAAAAGAACTCGTAAAAGTAATTGAGGATTCACTTAAAACACTCGGCCTGGAGACAATTCCTTCTATTGAGGCAGAAGTTCCACCTAACGATTCTATAGGCGATTTGGCAACGCCTATAGCGATGTCGCTTTCTAAGAAATTAAAGAAACCTCCGAGAAAGATAGCAGAAGAACTTGTAAATTCCATTAAAGACTTGTCTGCACAGGCAGGTAAATCTGCCTTTGAGAAGATAGATATTGCAGGGCCTGGATTCATTAATTTTACATTCTCAAAAGAATATCTGTATTCAGAGATTAAAAAATTGATTGAGTATAAAAGCGGGTTTTTGAGGGAGAATATCGGTAAAGGCAGAAGGGTCCAGATTGAATTTATAAGTGCAAATCCGACAGGCCCGCTTCATCTTGGACATGGAAGGGGTGGCGCTACAGGTGAAGCCCTCTCAAATCTTCTTAAAGCTGCGGGCTATAATGTTGAGCGTGAATATTATATAAACGATGCAGGGAAACAGGTAAAACTCCTCGGCCTGTCTGTGTTTGCACGATATCAGCAACTGCTTGGGATAGAATATCCATTTCCAGAGGAAGGATACAGAGGTGAGTATGTTGAAGAAATTGCGAATGCAATAATTAAAGAAGAGGGCGGGAAATACATTAAGGCAAATTTTGAAGTGGTATCAGATTTTTTTATTGATTATTCTTACAAGGAAATACTATTCAGCATCAAAGAGGATTTAAAAGATTTTGGTATTACTTTTGATATATGGCAGAGTGAAAGAGAACTTTACGAAAAAGGAGATATAGAAAAGTCTATTGAAGACCTTAAAATTAGAGGTTTTATATATGAAAAAGATGGTGCTTTATGGTTTAGGTCAACTGCCTTTGGAGATGACAAGGACAGGGTTATTATCAAACAGGATGGAGAATATACATATTTCACTTCTGACATTGCATATCACAGAAAGAAAATAGAAAAGAGATATGATGAGCTGATTGATATATGGGGCGCTGACCACCATGGTTATATCCCAAGGGTTAAGGCTGTCATTGAGGCATTAGGCTACCCAAAAGAAAGATTAAAGGTTTTACTCGTGCAGATGGTTAACCTGCTAAGAGGCGGAAAACCCGTACAGATGTCAAAAAGAGCAGGTGAGTTTGTGACCTTGAGAGAGGTTATAGGTGAGGTTGGGGCGGATACAACAAAATTTATATTCCTTACAAGACGGCCTGACAGCCATCTCGATTTTGACCTCGAGGTTGCAAAGGCTCAGTCATCTGAGAATCCCGTTTTTTATGTACAGTATGCAAATGCAAGGATAAACAGCATATTTGCTCATGCAAAAGAAAAAAATATCAACACAGACAGACTTTATGATGCAGACCTCAGGCTATTATCTGTTTATGAGGAACTCAGGATAATCCGGAAACTCCTTATCTATCCGATGATATTTGAAGGCGCTGTCAATACCCATGAGCCGCACAGGATTACATTCTACCTGCAGGAACTCTCAGGCATGTTTCACCCTTACTACAATAAATGCAGGGTTATCAGCGATGATATTGAACTGACCAGGGCAAAACTTGCATTGTGTGAAGCTATAAGGATTGTACTCCAGGATGGGCTTGAAATACTCGGTATAAGCGCCCCTGAGAAGATGTGATCAGTAGATAGAGGTAAGAATGATTCGGCAAGGGGATTAGGTAAGGGTTCTACCTGAGAATGTGATTGACTTTGTATATGATGTATTGGTATAAATAAAATCTTATGATACCGAAGACAGAAAAGATATGGATGGATGGCAAATTTGTAAGTTGGGACAATGCTACTGTGCATATCCTTACCCACACCCTTCAGTATGGTCTCGGCGTTTTTGAAGGAATAAGATGTTATGAAACCAGAAAAGGCACTGCGATATTCAGGCTTGATGAGCATATCAACAGGCTTTTCAACTCAGCACATATATTCCTGATAGAGATACCGTATTCAAAGATAGAGATCAGGGATGCAATAATCAAAACAATTCAGGTAAATAAGATTAAGGAATGTTATATCAGGCCGCTTGTTTATATAGGCTATGGTGCTATGGGCCTCTATCCAAAGGAAAATCCTGTTAACGTCTCTATTGCAGTGTGGTCGTGGGGATCCTACCTTGGAGACAAAGGGCTTAAAGATGGTATTAGAATCAAGACCTCATCCTTTATAAAGAATCATGTAAATGCTAATATGGCGAGGGCTAAGGTCTGTGGATATTATGTAAATTCGCAGCTTGCAAAAAAAGAGGCGATTTCTTGTGGATATGATGAGGCCCTTTTACTCGATACAGAAGGGTATGTGTCTGAGGGAAGCGGTGAGAATATCTTTATAATAAGGAATGGGGTATTAAAGACTACGCCTCTTACTTCCATACTTGAAGGGATAACAAGAAACAGCATTATTAAAATAGCAAATGATAATGGTATCAGGATTGCTGAGGAAAGGTTCACAAGAGACGAACTTTACATTGCAGATGAGGCATTCTTTACAGGCACGGCTGCAGAGGTTACTCCTATAAGAGAGGCTGACGGAAGGGCCATTGGTAATGGCAAGCCGGGTAAAATGACAAAAAGCCTTCAATCAATATTCTTTGGTGCCGTGAAGGGAAAGAATAAGAAATATGAATCTTGGCTGACGAGGGTTTAACAAATACAAGGGTGCGTAGCATGTGCTACGCACCCTTGTATTTTATTTCTTTTCTTCTTCTTTCTTCACTTCTTCTTTCTTGTGACACTTTACGCAGTCTGCCTCGGTCGATTGTGAAAATGCTTTTGTGCCATCATGACATTTTCCACAGAGATCTGGCTTGCCATGTTCTTCTTTTGTCATCTTAAAAGAGCCTTTTTTCATGGCAAAGGGTTTTGGATGGCAGTCAGGGCATTTCATACCTTGTTTAACACCGTGCGTGTCTCCATTAAACACGACCTTACCTTGTTCTCCACCTGCATACTCGACTGTCTTTCCAGGAGGAGTTGCCATAGCGCTGCCAACAAAAGCAATTGCTACTACTAAGGTTAATAAGAGAATTGTAAACCTCATCATTCTTCACCCCCTTTCATAAATTAATCTCAAAATCCTGATAATCAGGTATCAAATTCCATACCAGTAAATCTTAAGTATCCATAAAGCATCTGTCATAAGAAGTTTTCCCCGAACAGGGAGTTATTCCTTTTTTAGGAATAAAGGATTGACTGAATATAATCCTAAAACAATAATACTGTCAAGGGGAAAATGTCTGATTCCTGCGATTTACCGAGGACTCTTAGAAATGCCTCAACCGCCTGAGGGTCAAACTGTGTGCCATTGCACCTTTTAAATTCTAATAAAGCATATTCTTTACCGGGTGCAGACCTGTATGGCCTGTCTGCTGTCATAGAATCAAAGGAATCAGCTACGTGGAGTATCCGTGCACCTAAAGGAATCTTCTCACCCTCAAGCCCATCCGGGTATCCCCTTCCGTCTATTCTTTCATGGTGATGCCTGATTACAGGGATTATATCCTTTAATTGCTTTATGTCTGTAAGGATTGTTGCTCCCTGAGCAGGATGCCTCTTTACAAGATCAAACTCTTCGTCTGTGAGTTTTGCCGGCTTATCCAGAAGATAATCATAAGTCCCTATTTTCCCGATGTCATGAAGTAAACCAGCAAGCTGTAGGTTTTTCATTTCATTCTCATCAAGGCCTATCTCTTTTGCAATCTTCTCTGCATACTCTGCTACTCTCACGGAATGACCTTTCGTCCATGGACTCTTTGCATCGAGGGCATTGACCATTGCTTTTACAAGGCTCATAAAAAGATCTTCAAGTTCTTTGTAAGATTCATTGATGTCTTCAAGCATACTGAAAAAGGCATCTTTGCTTCTCCGGGTGTTTTCTGCCTGCATCCGATAGTGTTCCTCGCTTTCTCGCAGCGCCTCCTCTGCCAACTTTCGCTCAGCGCTTTCGACAAGTTCCCATTTACCTCCCCGCCTTATAAGAGTGAATTGATGATTGCGAACAACATCTATGATTTCATTTGCTCCACATTTGTCAAGGGAATAAGTGCAAATAGCAATCATTCTGTATTTTCCGATGACACTATTAATCTCCTTTTCATAATCAGTAAAGCTTTCCCAATCCTTTTTTTCAAGCCATGCTATATTACCTGTTACCTTCATGCCATCATAACCTCTGGCCAAAGCCTGATTGAGTTTATCAATCCATCCATTAAGAACTCTCTGGAGGTTAAAAACACCATCTTTGATATACCATTCAGTATAAGGAATGATCTCTATTTGCCCTCTCTTTAAATATAGCTCAAAGTCAGGCAAGGCCTTTTCCATTGCCTCTTCTGCTTCTTTTTTACCAAGAGGCTCTGAAGTAACCCAGAGGCAGAATTCATTGTTTTCTAATCCAGATTTGAAATAAGGTATTAGGATATCAATTAAGTCTTCTTTGCTCTGGTAAAATTGACAGAAGTGTGTACCCCAGGGGACATCACCGATAATATCAATCCCTGTTTTTCTAAGCTCTCTCATTGCTGTTATACTTCTTATTGCGAGTCGATTCCTTCGTATGCTGTGAAAGCTCGGCCTTCAATTCCTCCATCTCTTTCTTCAGACCCTTTATCTTTAGTTCCCTTCCAATACCCATCTCATAAAATTTCTCAAGCTCTTCTATCCTTTTCTGAAGCTGTTCTTGCTGTTCGATATGCTCAAGTGCAAAGGAAATATCTTCTGATAGCTGGGTAAGTGCGGAAATTTCTTCATCGTCAAAGAAATGTGGTTCACCGGAATAAAAATTTATAGCCCCTATGATATTTATCCCTGTTCGTAATGGAAAAGCGGCCATAGAATAATATCCGCATTTTATAGCTTCATCGCGGCAAGGATGTATACAGGAGTCATCCTTAAAATCATTGCATATAACATATTTCCCCGCGCGGATGGCGGTGGATATTGGTCCAAGCCTTTCCGGAGCTTCTTTAATGGAGATTCGGATTTTATCAAGATACTCTTCCCCGCACTCCCCATGGACAATTGAATTTAGTGAATGGGAATCAGGGTCAATAAGCTCTATCCATGTCATCCGAAATAATCCTTTTTCTACTGTAATTCTACATGCTTTTTCGAATAGTTCTTTTCGCTTGCGAATCCGAATAATCGCCTCATTAATTTCACTCAACATAGAATATAGTCGGTTGAAGCGTCTAATCTTCTCCTCTGCCTCCTTGCGCCCAGTGATGTCCTGACCTTGTGCTATGGTGGCTATAAGAGTCGTGACGTCCTTAGCATAGATGTTTGCCGAATTCCAGAGAACTATCCTGATGCTTCCGTCTTTGCAAAGAATCGGGATTTCCATAGACTTCCAGTATTCACTACTCGATGTAGGCACAATCTTTTTCAGCGATTCCTCCTGGCTTGCTTCGGGAAAAAGCATATGCAGATTCTTGCCAATAACCTCCTTATCTTTATAACCCGTAAGACGCTCAAAGGCATGGTTGAAACCGGTGATCGTGAACTTTAGGTCCCAGACGACGATAGGAGCGTTCGCGTAGTTAAGCAGTTTCTCCAGGTAATCACGCGTTTCCCTCAGCGCCTCCTCTGCCTTCTTGCGTTTGGTGATGTCTATAAAACTTACAACTGCTCCAACAATCTTACCATCTTCTAAAATAGGGGTGCTGGTATACCTGACCGAGAAACTTGTGCCATCTTTTCTCCAAAACACCTCATCATCCACAATATGGACGGCTCCGTCTCTATATGCTGCATAGATCGGACATTCTTCTTCTGGGTATGGACTTCCATCTGTTCTCGAGTGATGCCATGTTGTGTGACTGTGTCGATCTATAAGCTCTTCAACTTCGTACCCGAGCATCCTTGCAGCAGCAGGATTAATAAATGTATGATTTCCCTGTAGATCCAGTCCTAAAATACCTTCACCTGCCGAGTTCAGAATCAACTCGTATTGATGACGGAGCCTTTCCATTGTCTCCTCTGCCCTCTTGCGCTCGGTGATGTCTGTCAGCACACCTTGTATCCCAATCAACTTGTTGTTCTCATACACAGGACGGCTGGATGTGCTTACCCAGCAAACCTCGCTGTTTTTCTTAAGCTGTCGATACTCGCTTGGATATAAGCGGTTTTCCAGCACATCGTGGAACGCTTTCAGGATGCGGTCTGAATCCCCCGGATGAATTAGTTCTTTAAAGTGTCGTCCGATTAGTTCTGTTGGAGAAAAGCCTAAATGTTCCTTGACAACCGGACTGACATACGTGATCAATCCATCAATGCTGATTGTGTATATAATGTTATTGAGATTTTCTACCAGATCTTGATATGCTGCCCTTGATCTATGCAGGTCTTCTTCCATCTTCTTGCGATTGGTAATGTCAACTATAATATGAACGGCTCCGTTAAACTTACCAGCTTTATCGAATATAGGGTCGGCAGTAACTTCAAAACACCTTCCCATTAATGGCAGGGTGGGGGTTTCCCTTTTCAGGGATTTTTTCATGCGGACGATGGGGCATTCAGGAATAGGTTTAGTAGAGGCATGCACGAGTTCCCAGCACGCATGACCGATGATCTCGGAGGTAGGCTTTTGTAAGAGCGATGCCATTGTTTTATTGCACTGGGTTATTTTCCCATTTCTATCAATAATGGAAACTGCATCGTTTATGGCATCAAACATGGTCTGCCAGTACTGAGCAGCTAAGGAGGGCTTTCCTGCCTGTTTAGCTCTTGTTTCAGTCTTGTTCAGTTTATCTACCTGCTTCTGTAATGCCTCTAATTCTTCAATAAGTTGCTTTTTTGTCTTCTTTTCGTCTTTCAATATCTGTTACCTCTTAAGTTTTGAGTCTATTTATATATCTTAAGGGATGTCTATTTTCTCTTATTTGAACCGAATTGACCTGCATTGTTTTCTTTTACTCCTTAGAGAAAGCAACTCATATTTTCGGGTCAATGACAAAGAAAAAAGTCTGTCATCTTCTTAAAGAATTATCTCACACAACAGGAGGGTTGTCAAAGAAAGAAATTTATGAACTGAATCAGAATTTAAGTTTGTATAGAACTGAATATATAAATTTTAATAACTTTCTACAGGACATTTTCTGGCATGATGGAGAACTCTTAGTATTTAAATTGCAGGAACATTAACACGATAAACAACAATAAAGGGAGTGCCTGAGACAATAAGTTCTCGTGTTCCCTGAACACGCCCCGGCCTGCCCATGTTGGGATGTTGAATCAAATATTCTACTGATTCATGGACTCTTTCCGCCATTCGTTTCGCTGCTGGTGGATTGTTTCCTGCAATAAAATCCCCTGCTTTTTCAATATCATTAATTGCAGGACGAGTCCACTCAAGATGCACGTTTGCCCCATTTTTTTAATTTGGTAACTGCTTCCTCATGACTAACAATATCTCCTGAGTCTGCTGCAGCGATACCTTCTTTTATCGCTTGAATATGCCATTCCTGAACTGTTAAAAAATCTTCAATTGCCTGAGATGCTAAAGAGACCTTTGACTGTTTAGTGGTTTTAGCCAATCGCTCCAGCCTCTTGGATAAATCCTCTCTTATTGTTAAAGTAGCTCCCATATATTTCACCTGCCTTTAAAAATATTTACCTTATTATACCAAAAAATATTATTAACCCCCAAAATGCATTTGACGGTAGGCATATGTGACTGCCGTATTTTTCTCCAGTTCCTTTATTTTCTCCTTCAGTCTTATGATTTTTACTCAAACCACCTTAATGCAGGAACAGAGAGGAACTTGTCTATAGGAATCCCCTCTCCGCCCACCAGTAATTTCCGCTTTGGTTTGAAGCTCCTGTCAAACTCCTCGATTCCCGGCAGACTACCTTTGCTGTATCCGCTTTTGATTTCAATCGCCACAAGCGTCTTGTTCAGGCGAAGGATAAAATCAACCTCTTTACCACGATCCCGCCAGTAAAATACTTCGATGTTTCTCCCTATTGAGCTGTTTATTAAATGAGCGCCTGTCGATGATTCTACCAGTCTACCCCAGAACTCACGGTCCCTCTGTGCAGCATTAAAGGAAAGATTTGACTGAGAGCTTAACAAAGCCGTATTCAACACCTGAAGCTTTGGGCTTGATGCCCTCTGCCGGATGCGCTGCCCTGCGAATTTATGCAGGCCGGTCAACATTCCTGCGCTTGACAATAGTTCCAGATAATGAGCCAGTGTGGTTGTATTGCCGGCATCCTGAAGCTGCCCGATCATTTTTTGATATGAGAGAATCTGACCGGAATAGTTGCAGCCGAGTTGAAATAATCTGCGGAGCAGTGCGGGTTTGTCTACCCGCGTCATAAGCAGAATATCACGCGAAATTGTAGTTTCAATGAGCGAATCAATTATATAGCGCGCCCATCGCTGCCTGTCACTGATCAGATCAGCTGCGCCCGGATAGCCCCCGAAATAGATGAACTGTTCAGGTGTCCATCCGAATGCATCTTTCATCTCAGGGTAAGACCAGTGAACAACCGGAATTATTTCAAAGCGGCCTGCGAGACTTTCTGTCAGTCCGCGTTGTATAAGAAGCGGCGCTGATCCTAAAAGCACAACCTTGAGCGGCATTTTCTGTGCGGTATCCGAATCCCACTGGCATTTTACTACTTCGGACCATCCAGCCACTTTTTGAATTTCATCCAGAACAAGCAACGCCCCTGTCTTCCTGCTCTCCCGTGCAAGTAACCGGCCAACTTCAAACTGCTGTTCGATCCATACACGGCTCTGTAAGGTCGGCTCATCAGCAGAGGCATAATGTTTTGGAATATTGAGCTTGTCCATCGCCTGATGTATGAGCGTGGTCTTGCCGGTCTGACGCGGCCCCGCCAGCACCTGCAGAAACTTTCGCTGCTCTTTTAATCGGTCAACAAGGGTGTTATAAACTGGTCTTTGATACATTTTACGCTCTGACAATTTACTCAATATATTGAGTAATTTTACTCAATATAAATAACAATGTCAATTTGCTATCTATTCCTTGTGCGAATTTTCTTCCCTTGTACCTTCGGTTACTCGCCCCCTTGACCCCTCGCCCCCTGTTTTTAATCTGAATGGTTACTGAACTTATGCTATTTCAGTTGTGATAATATCTTTGATTAGTTTTTCAAAGAGAGCTTTTATTTTCTCCTCAGACAGATCAACGATGAGCGAAAGTTTGTTTGTTCCTTCGGGTATTTGTAGCAGCCTGCTTTTTAATACATGTCTTATACCTTTGATTTCACATTTTCTTTCAGCAAGTTCCATTAATTCTTTAAGGGATAAATTGCTATTTTCCAGCGCACAATAAACATCAACATAATCTTTTGCATCAGATCTGTCTGCTATAGCGCAGAGTTTGTTTACCGTAATATCAAGAAAACTGTCAATCCTCAAATGGTCAATTACTGCACAATCTTCGATATTCTTTAACTGGTAGTTTGTAAATTCCACCTTTAAAAAGCTGTCTTTTTTGCTCTTGAGACTGAATATATTTCGATCAAACAGTTTTGAGAAGACAATGTCTTTAATGCCACCTATTGACTTTAGGAAATTCTCAATAACTATTAGCGGAATATTTTCTGATGAGAAAAAGTCGAGGTCTTCAGAAAGTCTGTGTTCAAGATAAAAAGCGCTTAAAGCTGTGCCTCCGGTAAGCCTGAAGACATTTCTGAGTTCAGATTTCGTAAATTCATGCAGAAATGATTTTTGATTGGGAGTAAGTATTTTGTTATCGTCAATATTCCTTAGAGGTTTTTTCATTCCATACCTCATAATAAAGTTCAATCAGCCTGCGCTTCCCGTAATCGAGTTTCAAATTTCCCCTGTATTGAAAAAGAAGTTTGACATTTTCCTGATCGTCTCCATAGGCTGGGAAAAAGTCTGCTATCCGCTGAAGTCTCCACAAGAGATTATCAGGCGGTTCTTTATAATCCCAAAGCAGTTCTTTAGGAATCTCTGTATCTTTAGCAGTTCGCATAAAAAAAATATATCACATATCTTGCAACAAGAAACTTTCTTTGTCGCCTTTTGAGCCAACCGAGGTTAGACCCCTTGAACCCTATTTTTTTATTCGACCCCTCGACCCTCACAATCGAAATAGGTTAAACAAAATCTACTGTCTTAATACCCATCTCATGTGAAATAATTTTCATGTGATTATCATGGTGGAAGATGGTAAGCATATTCTCCTTGTATTCAGCAAATCTGCTCATAGTTAAAAGTATATCATATTAAACTAATTTTTCTTCTTTGCCTGTTTCTGATCGTACATTAATTTGTCTTCTAATTTTTTCAACTCAGTAATTCATTTGCGCAATTCGACCAGTTCATTTATGAGTTGCTTCTTTGTCTTGTATTTATCTTTCATATTATTTCGCCTGTATTTTAGTTTAAAGTTTAAAGTCCTAAAATCATATTAGCATAATATTTTTCGACATGCTAGAATTAACCGTAAATAATAAAATCTTATGGGAGCGGCCTTAGTTACTAAGGAGTTCATTAGTAAAGCCTCATAACCGGTCATTCCTGCAAAAGCAGGAATCCAGGGAAATCATAGAAGAACTGGATTCCCGCTTAAGGACTGCGGGAATGACAAAAATATAAGCCATGTGCTCTTACTTATGGTCTCCTTAGTTAATCACTTATCCTAAATTGCTTTATAAGATATTAAAATGTTAAAATTAGCGAAAATTTGAGGAGCGATAATGCTTGATGATAATCTGCAGATAGGGTTGACATTTGACGATGTACTTCTCTTACCTGCCAAATCAGAGGTTCTTCCACGGGGAATTGACTTAACCACTATGCTTACACGAAATATAAAAATCAATATCCCGATAGTAAGTGCTGCAATGGATACTGTTACGGAAACCGACCTTGCAATAGCCGTAGCCCGTGAAGGCGGAATCGGGATTATACACAGGGCCATGGACCCGGAGAAACAGGCATCAGAAATAGACAAGGTAAAAAAATCTGAAAGCGGAATGATACTTGATCCCATAACAATCTCTCAGGAAGCACCTATCTCAGAGGCGATGGGATTAATGAAAAAATATAAGATATCAGGTGTCCCTGTTACGGAAAAAGGGAAACTTATCGGGATACTTACAAACAGGGATTTACGGTTTGAAACCCAGTTATCCAAAAAAGTCGCTAATGTGATGACAAGAGAAAATCTCATCACATCCACTGTCGGTACAACCCTTGATAAGGCGAAGAAGATCCTGCACAAATACAAGATTGAAAAGCTTCCCATTGTAGATAGGGATAATAACCTTAAGGGCTTGATAACTATAAAAGATATAGAAAAGAGGAAAAAATATCCAAATGCATGCAAGGACAGTGTTGGAAGACTTTGCGTCGGGGCTGCGGTAGGCACAGGGGAAGATTCAATCCACAGGGCAGAACTGCTTATAAAAGCAGGTGTTGATGTGCTTGTGATTGATACTGCTCATGGACATACCTCTTCAGTAGTTAACATGCTTAAAACATTAAAAAAGAAGTTTGACGTAGATGTAATCGGCGGCAATATTGCTACTACAGAGGCTGCAGTTGACCTGATAAAGGCAGGCGCAGACGGAATAAAGGTTGGCATAGGTCCAGGGTCAATCTGCACTACGAGAATAATATCAGGCACTGGTGTGCCGCAGCTTACAGCAATAAAAAATTGTTATTCTGTTGCAAGGAAATATGGAGTTCCCATCATTGCAGATGGCGGAATAAAATATTCAGGGGATATTACAAAGGCGCTTGCAACAGGTGCCCACTCTGTAATGATAGGCAGCCTGTTTGCAGGTACAGATGAGTCTCCGGGGGAGATAGTGCTCCTCCAGGGCCGTAGTTACAAGGTTTACAGGGGGATGGGCTCCTTAGGTGCAATGGAGCAAGGTTTAAAAGACAGATATATGCAGGCAGGCGTGAAATCGACAAAGCTTGTACCAGAGGGGGTTGAAGGCAGGGTGCCATATAAAGGTCCGCTTTCTCAGAGCGTCAACCAGTTAATCGGAGGGTTACGTTCAGGGATGGGCTACTGTGGCTGTAGAAACCTTGATGAGCTAAGGAAAAAGGCAAAATTTATAACGATTACTAATGCAGGATTAAGAGAAAGCCATGTCCACGATGTTATCATAACAAAAGAAGCTCCAAATTACAGGCCTGAGTGGTGAAAATAGTAAGTAGTAGGTAGTAGGTAATAGATAATAATAAGCCATTTAGTAAATTACTAAAATAGATAATGCATGAAGAGAAAATATTACTCCTTGATTTTGGCTCTCAGTATACCCAGTTAATTGCAAGACGCATTAGAGAAAGCAAAGTCTACTCAGAGATATTCCCGTTTAGCGCCTCAATTGAAAAGATAAAAGATTTCAAACCAAAGGGAATAATCCTTTCAGGCGGCCCATCGAGTGTTTATGATTCAGGCGCGCCAATCCCGGACCTCAAGATATTTGAACTTGGCATACCTGTTCTCGGTATCTGTTACGGCATGCAACTCATGGCGTATTGCCTTGGAGGAAAAGTTGCAAAGGCGCAGAAAAGGGAATACGGCAGAGCAGAACTTATAGTTGAGGATGTGAAAGACATATTCGAAGGCATCCCGATGAAAACCGTTGTATGGATGAGCCATGGTGACAGGATTGAGCGTTGCCCGCCCCGATTCAAACCAATAGCATATACAGCTAACTCACCTGTTGCAGCGATGGCAAACAAAGGCAAGAGATTTTATGCACTACAATTTCACCCTGAGGTAGTACATACCGCGAAGGGATTTGAGATCTTAAAAAACTTTTTATTCAAGATATGTAGATGCAAACCGATATGGAATATGAAGTCTTTTATAGAGACTGCTAAAAAAGAGATAAAAGATAAGGTTGGAAATAAAAGGGTTGTATGCGGTATTAGCGGTGGAGTGGATTCTACAGTTACGGCAGTACTGGTACACAAAGGTATTGGCGAACAGCTTATATGTATCTTTGTGGATAATGGAGTCTTAAGGACAGGAGAGGCAAAGAAGGTCGAAGAAACTCTGCGCAAACATTTTCATATGAATATAAACTGCATTGACGCCTCTAAGAGATTTTTAAATAAATTGAAAGGTGTCACTGATCCTGAGAAAAAGAGAAAATTCATTGGAAATGAATTTATAAAAGTCTTTGAAGAAGAGGCGAAAAAAATCAAAGGTGTTGAGTTTCTTGCACAGGGCACATTATATCCTGATGTCATAGAGAGCGTACCTTTTAAAGGTCCATCAGCTACAATAAAGAGCCATCATAATGTAGGGGGACTACTGAAGAGAATGAAGTTGAAGCTTGTAGAACCTCTGAGGGAATTATTCAAGGACGAGGTGCGGGTTCTTGGAAAAGAACTCGATATCCCTAATGAGATAATAAGCCGGCAGCCGTTTCCCGGGCCTGGCCTTGCGATAAGGGTTATTGGTGAGGTAACAAGAGAAAGGTGCGATATATTGAGAAAGGCAGATGTAATAGTTTTAGAAGAGATAAAAAAAGCAGGGTTTTATAAAAAGTTGTGGCAGTCATTTGCTGTGCTCCTGCCTGTTAAGAGTGTGGGAGTTATGGGCGATGAGAGGACATACGAGAATGTTATAGCTGTAAGGGCAGTAAAGAGTCTTGATGGAATGACTGCTGACTGGGCAAGGATACCATATGATGTTCTGGAAAGGATATCAAACAGGATAATAAATGAGGTGAAGGGGGTTAACAGGGTGGTCTATGATATAAGCTCAAAACCACCAAGCACGATAGAGTGGGAGTGAAAAGACTGTCTGATAAATGCATGAAATTACCCTTTCGCTCATTCTCGGTCATATCAACCTCCGAGGTGAATTCCGATTTCATCGGAATTCAAAACCGCTCAAGGGCAATCTCATGCATTATATTTAAATGGTATCGTCTGTGAAAATGGCTAAGTTTGATATAAAGACCTATCTAAAAGAAAAACGCGAACTTATCGACTCATACTTGAAATTATATTTTGCCACTCCATCTCTACCTTCTGTTCTTCACGAGGCGATGAGGTACTCTCTTTTTGCTGGTGGCAAGAGGATCCGGCCGATACTTGCACTTGCGTCATACGAGGCATGTGGAAGAGATCCGAATGACATCATACCTCAGGCTGCAGCTCTTGAACTAATACATACATATTCCCTTATTCATGATGACCTGCCTGCAATGGACAATGATGACCTGAGACGTGGTAAACCCACAAATCATAAGGTATTCGGGGAGGCGATGGCTATACTTGCAGGCGATGCACTTCTTACAGAGGCATTTTATATGCTATCAAATACAAATCCCCCTTTACACCTCTTTACTGAAGGAGAGAAAGGGGGATTATCAGGTGAAAATTCACCCCCTCCCACCCCTCCCCTCTCGAGGGGGAGGGATAGGGTGGGGGGGTCCTCAGATATGAAGATTAAACCTTCTTCTCTGATGAGGGTTATTCGTGATATTGCCATTTCAGCCGGTGCCTGTGGTATGGTTGGAGGCCAGGCCCAGGACATACTTTCGGAAAATACAAAACCCGATATAGATACATTGCACTTTATACACCTTCACAAAACAGCAGCGCTTATAACAGCATCTGTCAGAATGGGGCCGATACTCGCAGACAGTGACGAAGATACATTAAAGGCATTAACAAGTTATGGAAAAAATATAGGACTTGCTTTCCAGATTATTGATGATATACTTGATGTCGAAGGTAATACAAAGGAGCTTGGCAAATCATCCGGTTCAGATAAGAAGAAGAAAAAAATGACCTATCCATCGCTGCTCGGAATAGAAGGGTCCCGGCAAAAGGCACAAGATTTAATCTCAGAGGCAATAAATATCCTCCGTATATTTTCCTCTAATGCAGACCCTTTAAGGGAGATTGCACGTTATCTCATAAAAAGGAGGTCTTGATGTACCTTAAGCGGATTAATTCACCATCAGATTTAAAAAAGCTCTCTATTACGGAACTAAAGGAACTTGCAAAAAGACTAAGGGAGGTAATAATTGAGCGGGTCTCGATAAATGGAGGCCATTTGGCATCGAACCTTGGAGTAGTAGAGCTGACAATCAGTCTCCATTATGTATTCAATTCCCCTGTAGATAAGATAATATGGGATGTTGGTCATCAGTCTTATTCCCACAAACTCCTTACAGGAAGATATGAAAGGTTTCCAACGCTCAGGAAATATAAAGGTATATCCGGATTCCCTAAAAGAGAGGAGAGTGAACATGATATCTTCGGTACAGGACACAGCTCTACCTCAATCTCTGCGGCCCTTGGAATAATCGAAGGGAGAGATAAAAATAAGGAGAGATTTAAGGTCATAGCTGTTATCGGTGATGGCGCAATGACTGCAGGACTTGCACTTGAGGGATTAAACAACGCAGGCCATCTTAAAAAAGACCTTATTGTAATTCTAAATGACAATGAGATGTCCATATCTCCGAATGTTGGCGCACTTTCTGCATATCTGAACAGGATACTAACAGGAGAGTTCTATCAGAAATTTAAAAGAGAAACCAAATCCTTTCTCGAAGGCATACCAAAATTAGGGGATAAGGCTGCAAAGATAGCACAGAAGACAGAGGAGATGCTCAAAGGGTTTTTCTTGCCGGGGGTAATCTTCGAGGAACTTGGATTTAATTATGTTGGTCCAATAGATGGCCATAACATCGAACTATTAATTGAGACATTAAAAAGGATAAAAACAGCATCGTCTCCTACCCTTGTACATGTTATAACAAAAAAGGGCAAAGGTTATGCGTTTTCAGAGAAAAAACCTTCTTTGTTTCATGGGATTGGACCTTTCAATCTCGAAACCGGAGCGCCCTTAAATGAAAGCGGCTCTACATACAGTGAGGTATTTGGTGATGCCCTGACAGAACTTGCAGATAGAGATGATAAAATAATTGCGATATCAGCAGCGATGAAGGAAGGCACAGGACTTGAACATTTTGCAGAAAAATATCCTGATAGATTTTATGATGTTGGTATTGCAGAACCCCATGCTGTAACTTTTGCTGCCGGGCTCGCAACACAGGGGTTAAAACCTGTTGTCACAATCTATTCTACTTTTTTTCAGAGGGCATACGATGAGATAATCCACGATGTATGTCTCCAGAATCTTCCTGTTGTATTTGCGGTCGACAGGGCAGGGATAGTCGGAGAAGACGGACCCACACATAACGGACTGTTCGACTTATCCTACCTGAGGCACATCCCGAATCTCGTTGTCATGGCGCCCAAGGATGGTATTGAACTTAGAGTAATGCTTGACCTTGCCTTAAAACATAAAGGACCTGTTGCTATCAGATATCCAAGAGGGAAAATACAATCATCAGCCGTGAGTTACCCTGAATTTGTAAAAAGGTCGCTCTCCACCTTTAAGATTGGAGAAGCAGAGATTCTTAAAGAAGGAGATGACATAGCATTAATTGCAATAGGTAATACCGTTTATCCAGCCTTGTCTGCTGCAGAGAGACTCGAAAAAGATGGTATTAATGCAATGGTCATAAATGCAAGGTTTGTAAAGCCATTGGACCGAAATCTTATATTCTCTGTTGCGTCGGTAATCCCGAGAATAATTACGATAGAAGAGAATACTCTTCAGGGCGGTTTTGGCAGTGCAGTGCTTGAATTACTGAATGAAACGGATATCCATAATGTAAAAATCAGGAGACTGGGTATGCCAGATGGATTTATTGAACAGGGTCAGCAAAACGAATTGAGGAAAAAGTACGGTCTTGACGAAGAAGGAATATATCTTTCTGTACTTTCATTTTTCAGAGAGCCGTTATACAGCCATTGAAAGAGAGATTGGACAAGATTCTTGTTTCGAAGGGGCTTGTGAAAAGCAGGGAGATGGCAAAGGCACTTATAATGGAAGGCAAAGTCGTTGTTGATGGTAAAAAGATGACGAAATCAGGCACTTCGATACTTGAGACTTCAGATATATATCTTAAAGAAGGAGACCTGCCTTATGTCAGCAGGGGAGGTCTTAAGCTCGAGGCAGCAATAAATTTTTTCAACATTGATGTCAATAATAAAATTATAATGGATGTTGGTTCGTCAACCGGTGGCTTTACAGACTGTTTATTGAAGAAGGGTGCAAAGAAGGTTTATTGTATAGATGTAGGCTATGGACAACTTGCATGGTCACTAAGAAAAGATCCGAGGGTTGTAGTTATGGAAAGGACAAATATAAGATATCTCACTGAGATAGTCAAAAGTCAAAAGACTTCGGCGAGCTCAGTCGAGCCGTCAAAAGTCAAAAGTCTGGAGCTTGAAGATCTTATAAAAAGCAATATAGACATGGCTACAGCGGACGTTTCGTTTATTTCTCTGACAAAGGTAATACCTGCTGTGCTTGAATTTCTTAAGGAAGAAAGTGAGGTTCTTGTACTTGTAAAACCACAGTTTGAGGTAGGAAAAGGAGAGGTGGGAAAAGGCGGAATAGTCAGAGAAGAAGAGAAAAGGTTAAGGGCTGTCAAGGGTGTGCAAGAAGATTTAGAAAAGCTTGGCCTTAAGACCATTGGTTTATTCCAATCTCCTATTACCGGGCAAAAAGGTAACATAGAATTTTTTTTGTACATGAAGAGAGGGTTTTATGGAAGAAGATAGGATTTTAATAGGAATTGATTTTTCAAATGCATCCAAAGAAGTAATAGAACTGCTAATTGAGGACGTCTCAGAAACTTCAATATTTGAAGAAATCGCAAAGGCAAACATGAATAGGCCTGAGATACTTGCTCTCCTCCTCGAAAATCCTGATATACCTGATGAGGTCAGACAACAGGTAGCTGGGGCCCTGCAGGTCCCTGTAAAGGCAAGATCAGAAATTGTAAAGGTTAAAAAATCACCCGAAGTGCGCACACAGACTATCCTCCAGAAGATCCAGAAATTAAGTGTCTCAAATAAAATACATCTTGCACTGAGGGGCGGAAAAGAAATAAGGTCAATTCTGTTAAGGGATCCAAGCAAAGAGGTAGTATTGACTGTTCTGGAAAATCCAAAGCTTACCGAGACGGAAATAGAATTAATTTCGAAGTCGCGCTCTATACCCGATGAAGTACTGAGGAAAATAACAAAAAAGAGAGGATGGATGAAGAACTATAACGTAATCCTGGGACTTGTGACAAACCCTAAAACTCCGCCTGGCATTTCAGTTGTACTCGTCAATGAATTAAAAACAAGAGACCTTGCAATACTTGAAAAAAACAAGAATGTTATAGAGGGAGTCCGTGCTACTGCTAAGAAAATTCTTCGAGCCAGAAAGTCACACTGACAGGAAGACTCGAAAACCCTATGCTTAGAACCTTTAAAGTAGAGAAATTTCATGCGGGTATTGTCCCTGAATCTACGTTATTTAAGGTATTAAGATATCTTGATAATGAGAATATTGAAACGCCGTTTCTCCTTATAGACAGCGAAAAGGTCAAAGAAAAGGCATTCATGATTGGCCGCCATATTAAAAATTCAAAAGTATTCTATGCTGTTAAAGCAAACCCTGATATAGAGATACTAAAATTCCTGAATGGACTTAAATTGGGGTTTGAGATTGCATCTGAAGGAGAACTGGAAATACTTTTATCGCTGGGTGTAAAACCGGAAAGGATTATATCAAGCAATCCCATAAAATCTCTGAAGTTTTTGAAGGTGTCTGCTTCTAATGGCGTAAATTATTTTTCTTTTGATTCTGAAGATGAAGTGGACAAGCTATCAAAGTTTATTCATGGTTGCAATGTTTATGTAAGGCTTTCAGTCCCTAATGAGGGCAGCGAATGGCCGCTTAGTAAAAAATTCGGTGTTGAACTTGACGAGGCGTTAACACTATTGCGTTATGCAAAGAAAAAGGGGATCAATCCGATTGGTATCACATTTCATGTCGGCTCCCAATGCACGAATGTTTATAATTGGAATATTGCCCTTGATAAGGCAAAGGCTCTATGGGATATGGCTGAGAAGAACGGAATAAAATTGACCCTTTTAAATATTGGCGGCGGTTATCCGATAAGATATACCAAGAATGTGGTTAGCGTTGAGACAATAGAGAAAAATGTAAATAAGCTTATTTATGAGAGATTTCCTAAAGGTTTAGAAATATATATTGAACCCGGCAGGGCGGTTATAGGAGACGCTGGCATATTTGTAACCACAGTAATTGGCAAGGCCAGAAGGGATAATGAGGACTGGCTTTACATTGATGTTGGTGTTTTTAACGGACTTATGGAAAGTATTGGCGGCATAAAATACAGCTATATTGTTGAGAGCTATAAACATACAAGATATAAAAAAAGATGGACAATAGCAGGTCCAAGTTGTGACAGTTTTGATGTAATAGATAAAAATGTATCACTTCCGGAACCGGATGTCGGTGATCTGATTCTCATATTATCCAGTGGTGCATACACTGTATCCTATGCTTCAGAATTTAATGGGTTTTCAATACCGAAAACTATTCTTATGTAGACATAAACGTTTTTCTGTCATTCCGGGCTTGAACCGGAATCCAGAATTGGCTGTTTGCTACTTAATAACAGTTTCATAATTATGACAACATTAATTTATAAAATCCCTCCTAACCCCTCCGTCCGTTTGTTGCGGACGGACCAAAGGGAGGATTTAGTCCCCTCTTTGGTAAAGTCGGTACGACTCGCAACCGAGAGGAGTGCGGGGAGATTTTTGGGGAAAATGTTAATTCAATTATGAGACCCTTAGTAATGATATACTGGATTATTGCTGGAGTTTACCCCTGGATTCCCGCTTTCGCGGGAATGACAAAAGGGGCAGGAATGACGGTAACGATAATTTTCCTATGAATTTATGAGTAAAGAAAGGATGGAAGATGATTAAGTTTACTGAAAAGGCCCCATATGCACCGGTTGAATATTCCTATGATGTTGATGAGATACTTTATAAGGGTAAAAGTAAATTTCAGGACATCATGGTTATAAGAAATCCATATTTTGGAAAAATGCTCATCCTTGATGATGTTGTTCAGTTAACTGAAAGAGATGAGTTTTTTTACCATGAAATGCTTACCCATGTCGTGATGCATGCACATCCGGATCCCCGAAAGGTTATTGTTATCGGAGGTGGCGATGGCGGAGTAGTTAGAGAGGTTTTAAAACACAGAACTGTTGAAAAGGTCTATTTTGTAGAAATAGACGAAGATGTAATCAATGTTTCAAAAAGATTTTTCCCGAGTGTAGCCTCAGGCGTCGATAACCCGCGTGTGGAGATAAAGATTATGGACGGCGCAGAGTTTGTTAAAAAAAGAAAACGTCCCGACATAGACGCTGTTATAATCGACTCAACAGATATAATTGGTTTTGCAAGGAGTCTTTTCACAATAGATTTTTTCACCTCTGTAAAAAATTGTCTAACAGATGAAGGTATATTTGTTACACATTCAGAGTCACTTCATTTTCATAAGGATATGACTATCGAGATTCAGGAAATACTGAAAAAGGTCTTTCCTTTGGTTGACCTGTATACTGCTCCGATCGCAACATATCCGGGAAATTGGTGGGCCTTTTCAGTAGCATCCAAAAGACTTTCACCACGGGAAGTAAGGCATAAAACCAAGATAAAAACGAAATACTACAGTGATGAAATCCACCGGCAGTCATTTATGCCAAAAGGTTTATATGAGAAGCTGATGCAAAGAAAGCTGCAGTGGTAATGTCATGAAAAAGATAATATGTTTATGGTATAATTTCACAGGTTTGATTTTTTAACAGGAGGATTGAGGAATGCCGATATATGAGTATGAATGCCTCGACTGCGGCAAACAGTGTGAGGTAATTCAGAAATTCGATGATGATCCATTAAGCAGGTGCCCTGACTGCGGTGGTCATATGCATAAATTAATCTCCCATACTTCATTTGTCCTTAAAGGAAAAGGATGGTATGTTACAGACTATGCGTCTCCTGAAAGAAAGAAAGCAAAAGAGGCTGAAGGCAAATCCAATACAAAGATCGAATCTAAAGTAGAAGCTGCTTCCAAGAATTAATGGTAAATCCTCAAGTCCATGTTCCCTATCATCGGATAGAGGATTATCTGAGATTTATAAAAGAAAACCAAATAAACCTTGAGATATATTTTTCTTCTAATTCCCTTGATTATATAAATGATACTGACATTATAAAGCTTAAAGAAAAACTCGAATATAAGCCTTCCATTACTATTCATTCGCCATTCATGGACCTGTCACCAGGGGCAGTTGACTCAAAGGTCAGGGCTGTCACTATTGAGAGGTTTTTACATATCTTTGATATAGCGGAAATCCTTAGCCCTAAAACAATAGTCTTTCATTCAGGATATGAAAAATGGAAATATTCACTGAGGATTGATATCTGGCTTAAAAATAGTTTAATAACATGGAGAAATTTGTTAAAAAGGGCTGCTGATATAGGTCTTAAGATAGCAATAGAGAATGTCTTTGAGGATGACCCAACTAATCTCAGACTTCTTATGGAAGAGATGGGTTCTGAATATTTTGGAATATGTTTCGATGCAGGTCATTTTAATCTCTTCTCTAAGATTCCGCTCGATGAATGGTTAGGTCAGCTAAAGCCTTACATATTCGAACTACACCTTCACGACAACAATAAGACCTCTGATGACCACCTCGCAATAGGTGATGGGACATTCGACTTTGATACATTATTTTTGGCGCTTAAGGATAAAAACCTTATCTATACAATCGAGGCACATACACCAGAGGATGTTTTGAAGAGTATGCAAAGGCTGGAGAAGTATCTTTAGATTCCTTATTGACTTCTCGCTGTGTTCTCACTCTTTATTTCTTTAAAATCACTATACAAAAAGCGATATTGAACGGCTGTACGTGCTGTTAACCCGAAAACTGCATTTATCTGATGACCAAAGCAGGCATATATGCATAAAAACCTTTACAAAGCAGAATTAGGTTATTCAATGTTATCAGTCGTTACTGATGAAAATATTCAGGTTCTCTGAATATTGTATGTCTTACAAAGGTGCTACTGGTAAAGCTTTTTCTGCATATATACCTGCC
>JBGQLV010000053.1:0-20616 GCA_041500225.1 Thermodesulfovibrionia bacterium
ACTTACCGTTAGCCTCATCCCTGCCTCCTGTTGTTTTTACAGAGACAGTACCTGATTCTTTCGTATAGATTTTTAAATGAGGCAACGAATCGATTTCATATAGATTTTCGATGAGGCAATTCGCTACCTTTTGCGTAATTCAGTTCTATGTTATACTATAAAAATGAGTTGAATAAGGTAATAAATCATTTATAAAATTTATAGTTAATCCTCTTCGTATCTTTTTGTCAAAAGGAGATTCCGGGAGGAAATTTTGATGTATGTCTGCTTATTTCAACGTTTACTACATTTTTATAAAATTTTCTTAAAAGGAGATCCTGAATGAAAGTGGTACTTAAAGACGATATTAAGAACATAGGAAAAATGGGTCAGATTGTAGATGTAACTGCTGGATATGCAAGGAATTATTTGGTGCCCAGGGGACTTGCTGTCGAGGCCAATACTAAAAATATAAAATCCTTAGAGCATCAAAAAAGGATTATACAGGATAATGCAACAAAGATTAAAAATTCAGCTCAGGACCTGTCAAATAAAATTTCGACTATAACATTAGTAATTAAAGCGAAGGCCGGTGAAGAGGGTAAACTTTTCGGAGCTGTAACAACTATGGATATTGCCGAGCTGCTTCAAAAGGAAGGGATCGAGATAGACAAAAAGAAGATTTCCCTTGATGAACCGATAAAAAGGCTTGGATCATACGCTGTAAATGTAAAAATACATCCTGAAATATTAACACATATTAACTTACAGGTTATTGAGGAATGAAAGAGATTGATTTAAATCTGGATAGACTGCCACCTCAGAACTTAGAGGCGGAACAGTCTATCCTCGGCGCTGTACTTATAGACAACGACGCATTGCCCAAGGCATTGGAGATACTCGATCCTGAAGATTTCTACAAACAATCTCACAGGAAGATCTTTAATGCAATGACAGAACTTTTTGAAAAGAGTGAACCCATAGATATGATAACCCTGACAGATTATCTTAAAAGGAAAGATGAGTTAGAGGCTGTCGGAGGTCTATCCTATTTTTCATCCCTTGTGAATATGATTCCTACTGCAGCGAATATAAAATACCATTCAAGGATAGTCAGGGAAAAAGCCCTTCTGAGGGGTCTTCTAAGGTCAGCAACAGAGATTGCCAGCAGGGTATATGAGGACAATCTTGATGCAGAAGATCTCGTAGACTATGCAGAAAAATCAATCTTCGACATCTCTGATAAGAGGATTAAGGCATCATTTGTAACCTTAAAAGAGGTTATCAAAGATAGTTTCGAGATGATCGAACGTCTCTATGACAAAAAAGAGACAATAACAGGTGTCCCTTCGGGCTTCAGAGACCTTGATGACCTAACTACAGGCTTTCAAAAAGGTGACCTTATAGTTGTTGGTGGGAGACCCTCGATGGGAAAGACAGCATTTGCCCTTAATATTGCTCAGTATGTTGGCCTTGAGCTGAGAGAGCCTGTTGCCATATTCAGTCTTGAAATGGCAAAAGAACAACTTGCATTCAGGATGCTCTGTGCCGAGGCGATGGTAAACTCTAACAGTATCAGAAAAGGGTTTATAAAAAAAGAGGACTGGCATAAATTAACAGGTGCAGCAAGTAAACTTACAGGTGCACCAATTTTTATAGATGATTCATCAAGTATCACTGTTCTTGAGCTGAGAGCAAAGGCAAGGCGGTTAAAAATGGAGCATGGGCTCAGCCTTGTGATAGTAGACTACCTCCAGTTGATGAGGGGAAAGGGAAGTTTTGAAAGGCGTGAACAGGAGATATCAGACATATCTCGTTCACTTAAGGCCCTGGCAAAGGAATTAAGTGTTCCGGTTATTGCAGTTAGCCAGCTTAACAGAAGCGTTGAGCATCGTAGCCCCCCAAAACCTATGTTGGCTGACCTCAGAGAATCAGGTGCGATCGAGCAGGATGCTGATGTTATACTTTTTCTATACAGGGATGAGATTTATAATAAAGATAATCCCGCCAATAAGGGACAAGCAGAGGTGGATATAGCCAAGCAGAGAAATGGACCTGCTGGTATCAAAGTCCCTATATCATTTATTTCAAGTTGTACAAGGTTTTTTAATAGAGCTGACAAAGAATATCAGGATATAGAAGAGGAGGCGTTTTGAAAAGGTCTCCGGCTGTTGCAGGGCAATTTTATTATGGTACCTTATCTAAGTTGACTCATCAGGTTGAGCAATATATTGACAAAAAAGCAAAGAAGGAAAAGGTAATAGGCATTGTTTCTCCACATGCAGGGTTGGTATATTCAGGCCCTGTTGCAGGAGCTGTTTATTCTGAAATAGATTTTCCGGAGACATTCGTGCTGATAGGGCCGAATCATACAGGACTTGGAGCGCAGATATCCTTGATGGAATCCGGTGAATGGGAGATACCGACTGGTGTTTTACAGATAGATGAAAAGATTTCCTACAGGATTGCTATGGACGTACCTATTGTAACTAAGGACACCCAGGCACACATGTTTGAGCATTCGCTTGAGGTCCAGCTCCCCTTCATTGCATATTTCTCTAAAGAAACAAAGATTGTACCAATCGTTATGCTTTCAGCCTCTATCGATGAATGCAGAATGCTTGGAGAGGGTATAGCAAAGGCATTAAAGGGTGCTAATTATCCAGTTGTTATAGTAGCAAGTTCGGATATGAGCCATTACGTGCATGATGATGTCGCGAGACAGAAGGATGGGAAAGCTATAAATAAAATACTGTCTCTCGATCCTGAGGGTCTGTATGAAGTAGTGTTAAAAGAAAGGATATCCATGTGCGGTTATCTGCCTGTTGCAACAATGTTATTTGCTGCAAAGGCACTCGGTGCTCAGTCTGCAAGGCTTGTAAAATATTCCACATCAGCAGAGGTTAGCGGAGATTATGACCATGTTGTCGGCTATGCAGGAATTGTACTGAGATGAGAGTAGGCCGGTAACGTTACTCTATGAGTCGCAGACAATAGTAGATATTTGTTATCTAATAAGATAAAGAGGAATTATGACAGACAAGAAAAACGAAGAAAGAAGACATAAAAGATATATTGTAGACGGAATCCAGGGGAATGTGCTCTATCCTGCAGATCTGGAAATCCTTAATATCAGTATTGACGGAGCTGCTATAGAAACAACAAAATGGCTTGATTTAAATAGAGAATATACTTTAAAGGTTAAATACAAAGATATCGTTTTAAACTTAAGGGGGCGTATAGTCTGGGCAGTTCTCACATCTAAAGAAAAGAAAGGCTCTGGTGAGGTAATCCCGGTATATAGGGCTGGGGTAAGATTTACTGACACCTTAAGTGAAAAAACAACCATGCTTATCAATTTTATTGAAGAGAATAAAATTAGAACACTTGAAAAAAGATTAGTAGGGGTAAGGTTTAAGATTGTTACATATCAAGATACCAAGATTGACTATCCATACAAGTATGAAGTAAAAAAGATGAGTCTCTCGGGAATGCTTGTGGAAACCGAATATGCCCTTGACCTTAACTCTAATTATGATATAGAGCTCTTCCTTACCGATAATGTATTGAATATTATAGGCAGGATTGCTTATTGTGAAAAAATTGATTCGGATGACGGTATTAAATACAATATAGGAATAGAATTTGCAGAACTGTCTGATAACGACAAAGGAACATTAAAAGAATTTCTGAATACCCTCGAAGACGGGTAATTTGTTTTTTCATTAATAATTATGTTAAAATTTTTCTTCTGGAGGTAATATGTACGCAATAGTTGAAAATGGTGCGAAACAGTATAAAGTTTCTCCTGGTAAAACCATAAAGGTAGAAAAGCTTTCCTTAGAGGGAGGGACTGAGTTTATCCTTGATAAGGTGCTCATGATTGCTAAGGAAAACAATAACATATGTGGTACGCCTTACATTAGTGATGCTAAGGTTATAGCATCGGTCGAGGATACAGGGAAGGCACGTAAGGTAATCGTGTATAAGCAGAAACCCCGGAAGGGTTACAGGAAACTACGGGGACACAGGCAGCCTTATACATCTTTGAAGATTAAAGAAATAGTTTTTGGAGGATAAAGATGGCGCATAAAAAAGGTGTAGGGAGTTCAAGGAACGGGCGTGACAGCGAGTCGCAACGTCTCGGGGTCAAGCGGTTTGGCGGGCAGTTCGTCCGTGCAGGGAATATACTTGTGAGACAGAGGGGCACGAAATTTCATCCTGGAATGAATGTCGGCAAAGGCTGTGACGATACGCTTTTTGCCAAAGTCGACGGTGTGGTCACCTTTGAGAGGAAAGACAGGGCGAGATTAAAGATAAGCGTTTATCCACCGACGCAGTAAAAAGTCAGACCATTATATTTTACGAAAAGAAGGCGGGCTATCTGCCCGCCTTCTTTATTTCAAATGTTATAAATTGGATCACCATAGTGTCCTGCGAATAATAGATTTATGAGATTGAACATATAAGCAAAGACTATCATTCAATAAAAAAGAACCCCTGATTTAAAAAACTCCTCTCTTCCGCATTTTGGAACCTCCTCGCTTCTGTGCTATGGAACTTCTGCGCTTTTGCACTTCTTAGTGCTCCAGCAAGCCTTGCCCAAGGCACTTGAATAGAGTAGTGAAAATAAAGGTGTTGTTCAGGTATAATTTCAATAAAGAAGGAGGTAGAAGAGATGTCAGTTAAAGAGATAATAAAACATGAAATCGATAAACTGCCAGAAAATCTTCTTCAGGAGGTGTTTGACTTTATCCAGTTTTTAGAAAACAAAAGAGAAAGGATTCTTCTTGCAAAGGTCTCTCAGGAGTTGTCAAAGACATCATTTGAAAAGACATGGAACAACACAGAGGATGCTGTCTATGACAGCCTATGAAAGAGGAGATATAGTTCTTGTCCCTTTTCCCTTCACTGACCAAACCACTACTAAGAAACGTCCGAATGAGCTTTTCGTTTAGATATATTTCACTTCTTTTATCAAAAGTGTAGCCCTGCCCCTTACTTCGTTCTCCAAATTTAAAAAATCATGGTTTATAAAACACAAAAATATGCTCATGCATTATTAAGAGAAAGTTATACAATTTTGATTTCTTGACCCAGAAACCGGTTGCCTTACATCTATGCTGGACTTTAATAATGTCCTCCTTCAAAACAAATCCAGCCTTTATAAAACATTCCATGACCTTATATGCCAATGGGATGTAGAACTTGTTTCTCCTTGTATCTCCAATAAGAATAGCGCAGTATTTATCCGGCTTTAAAACCCTGAAACATTCTTTTGCCACAGTTTCCATTTCATTGCAATAAACATCTATTGAATGGATATTTGAAATATCGTCAGTAATCTTTCCCTCTGAATATTTGATAATATCTACATAAGGAGGATGAGTAAGTATTAAGTCGATTGAATTGTTTTTAATGGTTTCGAGATTCCTTGCGTCTCCTGTATAACATTCCCGTGATTGTGAATAAAGGCAATCGAAATTCAATCTTTCCTGAGTAATTTTAATTGCATCCGGGTTTATGTCAATGCCAACACCTTTTCTTCCTGTAAGCTTGCATTCAATCAAAGTTGTGCCTCCGCCCACCATTGGGTCAAGAACAATATCGCCTTCACTTGAATAGCGCAGGATAAGATTTCTTACAACTTGAGGTGACCAGTTTCCTCGGTAGTCGGATCTGTGGGTTGCCCAGTTGCCTCTTTTCGGAAAAGACCAAACTGTGTTGCATTCGAGGTCAAAGTTTTCGGGTTGAAGCCTCTTTAGACCCAAAGCCGCCTTTTTAAGTAGTCATCCTGAACTCGTTTCAGGAACTCTCAAAGACGATCTTTGATCGAATAGAATGAGAATGTAAAGAGACTATTTGTAATAATCAAAAAACGTCTAAGAGTCCATTCTGTGATCGATCGTTGATCGAATCAGATCAAAAAGTCAACAGACTATAAGTAGCAGTTGAAAATATTCTGAGATCATCTCGTGATCGATCATTGACCAAAAAGGCAGGCTGTGCACATAGACTATGCGGCGCATTTTAAAAAAGTAGTAAAATAGCTATAATTTAGTCTGATAAGGATTAAACGATGAATTTATGCTTTAATGTTGGGAAAGCTCGAAACTATAAAAGTCTTTCGCAAATAGCGCGTGTTCTGACAGAAGATTGGGCTGCAAAAAATTTATTTTGTGCTTCTTGCAAACAAGTCAGGCTACAACCGGCTCATGACAATACTAAGGTTATTGATTTTATATGCGATAGTTGTTCAGAAACATACCAGTTAAAAAGCCAAAGCAGACCGTTGGGTGAGAAGATTCTTGATGCTGCCTATGAACCCATGATTGATTCAATTAAAAGGAATAAGACCCCAAACCTGTTTCTTCTCCATTACAACTTACAAAACTATTGTGCTGAGAACTTATTAATAGTTCCTCGATATTTTCTATCATTATCCTGTATAGAGCCACGCAAGCCTCTTTCATTAAATGCTCGAAGGGCAGGGTGGGTAGGTTGCAATATTGTTTTAAGGGAGATTCCCTTTGACGGGAAAATACCAATCATCAAAGAGAGCAAAGTTATTAGCCCTAACTTGATCAGAGAGAGTTACAAAAAATTCCGATTTCTATTAGAAAAAAGATATGATGCAAGGGGATGGGCAGCAGATGTTTTAAAAGTTGTGAGAGAACTTGGCAAGACAGATTTTACTTTGGATGAAGTATATGCGTTTGACGAGCAACTTCAAAAGCTTCATCCTGAAAACAAACATGTCCACCCTAAAATCCGCCAGCAATTACAGATATTGAGAGATAAAGGCATCCTTGAGTTCAAAGGCATGGGGAAATATGTTTTTATTTGAAATTATCAATGAGAAAGACATCTCAAAAATGATTTCAAAAATATTGGTTGCTTTTATTCCTATAGTAATATTTTTATGTCTATGCGCTTCAGTGCTTTTCTTATTACAAGCATATAAGCTTAGAAGAAAAAGTCGTAAGTCTCCATTAACAAATCAATTGTTGCGGAGCCCTGGCGATTCTCTTCGCCACCAAATCGAAAAACTCACTGAAGACATTGACTACTATCTAATAATCATTCTTTTTTCACCGCTCATTTTGTACGCAACCTATCTCACTCAAAAATATTATGGGGAATTAAAAGAAGGTGATTCTGTAATTATTATTTTTATAATTATTGCGTTTACTGTTGTTGTATCTTCTTTCTTCAAATTATGGAAATTATTAAAAGATAGACACGCTTATCGTTTAGGCCTTGACTGTGAAACTTCGGTAGGTCAGGAATTAAATCAGCTTATGCTTAAAGGCTGTAGAGTTTTTCATGATTTTCCTATCGAAAAATTCAATAAAAAATTTAACATTGATCATATTGTTGTCAGCCCAAAAGGTGTTTTTGCGGTTGAGACTAAAGGGAGAGCAAAGCCTCTGGCAGAGTCAACCGTTGTTTATGATGGGGAAATGCTGAAATTTCCCAGTTGGACTGAAAAAGAACCCCTTGAACAGGCAAGACGAAACGCCAAATGGCTTTCAGAATGGTTAAGCAATACAGTGGGTGAGAATATTTCTGTTAATCCTGTTCTGGCTATCCCAGGTTGGTATATTGAACGCGAAATAACTGATGATATATTTATTTTTAATGGTAAAAACCCGCAAAACTTGCTTCTAAAAAATGATAGCTTGCCTGAAACATTAATCAAAAAGATTTCTTATCAGTTAGAGCAGAAATGTCGGGATGTGGGACCTACTGCTTATCAACAAAACAAAAGAAAGTAGTAAAGCATTATTTCTTGCCTTAGCACGCATGGACAGCGGCTTCGAAGATAAATAATAAACCCCGTCGCCCAAAAATCCACCAGCAATTACAGATTCTGCGGGACAAGGGAATTCTCTACGAGTCGTAGACTGGAGTTCAGAGGAAAAGGGAAGTATGGGATATTTTAAGGATGGGGTGTTATGGCAACACAAGACCTTTATCTGCCTTTAGCCGGTTTAACTGTTCTATTGCCTCATCAGTCAGGAATATATCGAACAAGAAAGATTCCTACAGTTCATTAAGATTTAGTTTTGAAATCCTGCCTTCAGAGGCGTCTTTGAGACCCTTGTGAAGGCTTTTTAGAGCCTCTTTGTTTTTATAAACCCATCTTTCGGAAGGTGGGATAGTTTCCAGAAGGGTTTCTAATCTGTCAAGCTCATCCATAGCAATAACAGCAGCTACCTTATGCCCTTTTTTATCTGTTAAATACTGTTTGATTTTTATAAGTTCGCCTTCACTCTTTAACGCTGTCGGCATATATCCTCCTTCTGAAGCCTGTTCTTAAAATAAATTATAACATAACAATAAACATATCCGCCCCAAAATTCGTCAGCAATTACAGATTCTGAGGGACAAGGGAATTCTGGAATTCATAGGAAAAGGGAAGTATAGTTTTAGATAGGACAAACGGCAAATGGAATATCTTTATGCCTTCCTTTAAATCTGGCTGAAAGGTGTTTGCTTGCTTCCCCTATGACTGCGATATTTCTCACGACAGCATGTTCTGCCATCTGTTCCAACGGAAAGCTGCCACCCTGTCTTCAGATTGTTGCCGCTGACTTTATGCTATCAGATAATGCTTGCATGAGATAGCATAATATGCTATCATAACTTATGAAGGCAAAATACCGTCGCACTCTTGATGCGATCTTTGCAACGCCCACGCGAGCGGGAATTGTTTTCTCTGACATAGAAGCCTTGGTGACTGCCATCGGCGGTGAGGTACGCGAAGGAGAAGGCTCCCGCGTCGTTTTTGAGCTGAAGGGGAGCCGGAGATATCTTCATCGTCCGCACCCGGGCAAGGAAGCAAAAAAATATCAAGTCGAAGAACTGCGCGAGTGGTTCAGATATTTGGAGGTAATACCATGAAGAACGTAATGACATATAAGGGGTATATAGCCCGTATCGAATTTGACCCGCGAGACACTATTTTCACCGGAAAAGTCTTGGGAATTGAAGACAGTATCACTTTTCAGGGGACGACAGTGAAGGAACTCAGGGCTGACTTTGAGGCTGCTATTAACCACTATATCGCTGACTGTGCAGCCACAGGGCGCAAGCCATTTAAGCCAGCTTCCGGCAAGCTCATGCTCCGTGTTTCTCCTGAAACCCACGCCAAGGCTCTTACTGTAGCAAAAGCTTTAGGGAAAAGCCTGAACCAATGGGCTGCAGAGGTGCTTGACAAGGCTGCTCACATCCATTGACCTGCGAAAAGGAGTAACACATGACCTATAAAGAACATAGAAAAGAACTTTTGAAAGACAAGACTGTCAGAGCGGAATACGAAAAACTTCTTCCTGAATACGAGCTTGCAAAGAGCATCATTGAACAGAGATTAAGGAAGAAAATGACTCAGGGGGAGATTGCTCAGAAAGCCGGAATACCTCAGTCAACAGTATCGAGGATAGAAGGACTTACCCACGGGTTGCCCAAACTTTCAACCCTTAAAAAGATAGCTAACGCTCTTGATGCAAAACTGATTATTAAACTTCAACCCAAAGATCCAATGGGGAAGTACATCCTTGCAGTAAAAGATGAAAAACCTCTTACTGTAAAAGAAGCAAAAAAATACTACGGTAAGAGAACCCGTTCTTGAAATTTGAAGTCCTTTGTAACTCTACTTAAACGGTCATTCCTGCTTTCACGGGAATGACGGAAGAAAAAAGTGTAAAGAAATGTTACAAATAGGACACGGTCAATTACAGATTCTGAGGGACAAGGGAATTCTCTACGAGTCGTAGACTGGAATTTATACGCCTCAGGCGCACAAGAAGGAAAAGGAACATATAGTTTTACAGAATAGGAATTCTTAAGATTATTATATTTGACAAATTCTGAACCCTTACGAAGTTACATTTTTAGAAGAACGACCTCATCGAGCTTATGTTTCCTTTTTTTCGGATATGCCTTAATTTCCAAACCCATGCCGATATTTTGAAGATATTCCACCAGGGTTGAAATCTTCATATCTTTTCTCGATTCAAGTTTTGAAATTCCGGATTGGGTAAATGCCAGGATATCTTCCTGTTTTACGCCCATCTGTTTTCTCAGTTCAGAAAGTCGGACCCGGAAGATCTCTTTTTCTGCCTCCTTTTTTGCTCTTTGAACTCTTATAGGAGGGAGCATCGCTTCAAGTTCATCAATAAAGTCTTTTCTCTTTACCTTGTCTTTCATTTCTGTCTTCGGCATTTGTTAGAGCCTTCTCCTGAACATCGCAAAGAATTTTTCCTTTACCTTTTCGATAAACGGACGCTTGAGCCACTTATCAAGAGTTATTTTCTCTGACTGTTTTAAATCTTCATGAAAGATTTCTATCATCTGTTTGCCAAAATTTGTATCTATTATTCCTACATTACCTTCGTCGTTTCTCCTGAGTGACTGGAAATCCAGATTTGCTGAGCCGATGATGCTCCACATTTCATCGAAGACAGATGTTTTTGCGTGCAGTATTTCTCCGTGATAATTATATATCTCAACACCTGCTTTAAGCAGCTTAGCGAAAAAAGCCCTGCCTGCATAATATGCTGCTGAGATGTCTGATTTCCCCGGTAAAAGCAATTTTACATCTGCTCCCCTTAATACTGCATTTTCAAGTATCTGAAGCATTCTTCTGCTCGGAGTAAAATAAGCCGTTGTGAGATAAATGCTTTTTTGGGACTGGCTGATACTGTCATATATCAACTTCCTCATCTTCCTTCTTCCTTTAGCCGAGCTTGCAAAGATCGGGAGTACTGGAAGGCCGTCTGTTATTGGTTCTACATTTTTGTTGAAATGGATCGGTGTGCCTTTCCATATCTCCCAGCTTTTTTTGAATGTATCTAAAAGTGTTTTTGCTATCGGCCCCTCAAGGAATATCCCGGTATCTCTCCATCCTATCTTTCTCTTGAACCTGTGATACCCCCTGTATTCATTTGCGATATTCAGCCCTCCAGTGAAAGCTTTGTCCCCATCGATTATAATGAGCTTTTTATGGTCCCGGTGAACATAATGAAATGGAGCAGTCCATTTGAAAGGGCGGGATGCCCTTATCCGGATACCTGATTGTTTGAGGTCTTTCCAGAATTTTATAGAAGTGACGAATGAGCCAAAATGGTCATAAAGGATATAAACCTTAACGCCTTCGGATGCCTTTTGTTTCAGAATTTCTGCAAGCTCATTCCCTGTTTCATCGTTGCGAAATATATAAAATTCAAGGCATATCAATTCCTTTGCTTCTTTTATACGATTAAAAATGTTATGGAATAATTCTTTGTCTTTCCACAAAAGCGTAACATTATTCCTGTCGGTGAAAGGTGTTCCATATATTTTTTCTATATTTCTTCTTGAAAAATGTATGTTTGTTATAAAGGCATTCATAATAAATAATTGCTGAAATAATATTTTCTGTCAATCAGGCTTCTTAAATTTGTCCATCAGTTGCATAAAAAGAGAGGCAGATACGCTGAAAAACCCTTGCAAATCTACAGGATTTTATTCCTATACACATGACTGCATTCTCTACCTTTAGCGCTATTTTAAAAGAGGTTGGCTGTCCACTTTCAGGTCTATGCTGAGTAGATGGCAAGCCTTTTTCATCGTATCTGCCTCTCCGTATTGAATTAAGTTTATGCAACATTTGTGTTTGTTCTGGAGAGGTAGATATTTCTTCAGAAAATCAGCTAAAATTAACATTGAAGTAATTTAGAAAATAATGAATATTTATATAAAGAATATCAGGGAGGTAGATTGTGCCTGCGATGCCCTGATTCTGCCTGTTACAAAAAGGGATTCAGTGCTTTATGACAAGCTTGGGTCAACAACATCTAAACTTATCAAAAAATTATTTTCAAAAGAATTCCATGGTAAACAAAATGAGGTCCTTTTAGTTCCTGCTCCTGAGGATATTAAGCCTGAAAGAATTTTGCTTGTTGGACTTGGCAAAAAAGATGAAATATCACGTGAGAAGGTAAGACAGGCTGGTGGAAAAGCAGCAGTTTATTTGCGTGATATGGGAATGAAAAGGATTGCATTATCTACCAGTGTTCTATCATCTCTTTATTTATCGCCTGTTGATTTTATTGAAGGATCTTTGCTCGGACATTATAAATTTGAGAAGTATGCTGAAGAAAAGAATAAAAAGGGAATTGACAGCATTTTAGTACTTTCAAAGGTTTCAAAAGACCTCAAAGATAATATTCACTGGACCAAGGTGATAACCTCTTCAGTAAGTTTTGCAAGGGATCTAATCAATACCCCGGCTAATGATATGACACCTACACATCTTGCAAATATAGCATTATCTCTGAAACAAAAAAACCTGACAGTAAAAGTTTTAGAGGAAAAAGATGCTGAAAAACTCGGCATGGGGGCTTATCTTTCTGTTGCAAAGGGTTCAAAAGAACCTCCTAAGTTCATAGTGCTCAAATACAAAGGTGCTAAAAGAGCGCCTTTGGCACTCATTGGGAAATCAATTACCTTTGACAGCGGAGGCATATCATTAAAACCTGCTGAAGGCATGGAAAAGATGAAATATGATATGGCCGGGGGTGCAGCTGTCCTCGGCATATTAAAAGCTGTTTCTGAATTGAAACTCCCTGTCAATCTTGTAGGAATATTACCTGCAACAGAAAACCTGATAGGGGGTTCTGCCACAAAGCCGGGTGATGTTGTCAGGGCGATCAATGGAAAGACGGTTGAAATAATCAATACAGACGCAGAAGGGCGGCTGGTTGTTGCAGATGCCATTGGTTATGGCAAACGTTTTAACCCCTGGGCAATTATAGATATAGCTACTCTGACAGGTGCATGTTCTATAGCGCTTGGAAATGAAGCAATAGCTATGATGGGGAATGACAGAGGACTGATTAATAAAATAAAAAAATCTGCTGATAAAACTTACGAACGGGTTTGGGAGATGCCACTTTTTGATGAATATAAAGAATATTTAAAGAGTGACATTGCTGATATCAAAAATCATGCAGGCAAAAATGGTGCTCTTGTCACATCGGCATATTTTCTGCTTGAGTTTGCAGGGCAGGTCCCATGGGTTCACCTTGATATAGCGGGAACTGCCTGGATAGAAAAAGAGAAGCCTTACATGCCTAAGGGAGCTTCTGGTATTGGAATAAGACTTATGTTAAACTTACTAAAGGAGTTGAAATGAAAGTTTTTAAATTTTTGGTGATTATATCTTTTTTATTAATACCAACTGCAGCATTTGCATGGGGGCCATTAACACATATATATCTTGGGAACGAGTTGTATTCCCTTGGCTCACTGCTTCCCGCTGGACTTTTCGAGATTATAAGGAGGTACAAAAAAGATTTTCTCTACGGAAATCTTATGGCTGATATTATTGTCGGGAAAAAATATCTGCCTGACAGTAAAAACTCGCACAGCTGGGATGTTGCATTTGATCTCTTAAATGCAACTAAGACAAAACAACAGAATGCTTTTGTATATGGATATATGAGCCATCTTGCAGCTGATACAGTTGCACACAACATTTATACAGTTGATAAAAAGAATTTCGGGCATACATTAATGGAATTAAAAGCTGACAGCATTATAGATAAAAAATACTGGCTGCAGGCAAGAGAGATTGACAGGAAAACACAGATCAGGAATGACATTTTCCTTGAAAATTCACTCGATAGATTTATCTTTTCTTTTAAAACGAATAAGAGGATATTAAAAGGGATGGTATTCCTTTCGGTTTTTAATCGGGAGAGGATCGGCGATTTCATAGATAAAAATCTCATTACTTCTTTACCGGTCAGGGAGACAATAGAGAAACTGCAGCAGGAATCGATCGATAAGATCCTCGACCTGTTTCAGAACTGGGAGAATTCCGAGGTTGTCAAGATAAATCCAAGCGGTAATGTTTACAGAGGAAGGCTGTTTACGAGAGAATTAAAGACACTTCTTTTTGGACATTTAAAAGTAGCAGATTCTCATTTTGGCAGTAAATATCGAGGATTTAAAACAAAGCGTTATTAAGGACATTTGATACTCTGGTCGAGTCTATCCCTTCCGAATGGTGATAGCATTCTAAGTTCTTTTATTATCTTTGGCATAGTCTCGATAACCCTGTCTATCTCTGCCTCTGTATTGTACCGGCTTAAAGAAAACCTGATTGAGCCGTGGATTGCCGTAAAAGGAATTCCCATTGCCCTTAAGACGTGGGAAGGTTCGAGAGACCCTGATGTACATGCTGAGCCAGATGAGGCGCAGATACCATATTCGTTAATCCGGAGGAGTATGGCCTCTCCTTCAACATATTCAAAACTAAGGTTTGTGGTGTTCGGCAGCCTGTTATTTATATCACCATTAATCCTGACATCAGGGCAGGATTTTAAAAGTGCGGTCTCAAGTTTATTCCGCAACCCTTTCAGATAAGTAATTTCCTCAGTGAGATTTTTCCCTGCGAGTTCACACGCCTTTCCAAGCCCAATGATTGAAGCCACATTTTCAGTACCGGCCCTTCTCCCCCTTTCCTGATGGCCTCCGATTATAAATGGATAAAACCTTGTGCCTTTTCTCACATACAGGGCACCGACTCCCTTTGGTGCATGCAGCTTGTGGCCTGAAAGAGAGAGCATATCAACTGGTAGCTGCTTTACATCTATAGGGATTTTTCCAACAGCCTGAACAGCATCTGTATGAAATAATATGCGCCTTTCTTTAAGGAGTTCTGCAATCTCCGCAATAGGAAAGATGACACCTGTCTCATTGTTTGCATACATGATGGATACTAAAGCTGTATCCTCATCAATCACTTTCAATAATTCATCTGTATTTAGTTGTCCATGATTGTTCACAGGCAGAAACGTTATCCTGAAGCCTTTTCTTGCAAGGTGTTTACAAAAGTTTAAAACAGCGGGGTGCTCAACCCTTGTAGTGACGATATGCTTTTTATTGGGTAATGACTCAGCAGCACTCATTATGGCAGTATTGTCACTTTCTGTACCGCAGCTCGTGAATATTATCTCTTCAGGCTCGGCACCAATGAGGTGTGCAACTTTGATCCTTGCCTCTTCAACCTTTCTATGAAGCTGTCCACCAAAGGTATGCATACTTGAAGGGTTGCCATAAAGTTTCTTTAGGTATGGAAGCATTCCTTTAAGAACCTCAGGGGCAACAGGTGTTGTTGCATTATTGTCAAAATATATTGTATTCATTGGGCCTCTACGACTATTTCCTTGCTAACCAGTTCTCTGAGTTTATCCTGAACACCACTTATAGTTACACCTGCCATAACACAGCCTGTGCACATGCCGCGCAGGGCTATGATAACCTTATCGCCGTCTATATCAATAAGCTCGATGTCTCCCCCGTCTGCCTGCAATCCTGGTCTTATCTCCCTCTCGATAATCTCCTGGATAAGGGCAATCTTCTGAAGGTTGGTAAGTTTTTTTGGTACTGCAGGTTTTTCAGGTGACTTCAGGGACCAGATATCCCTGAGAATAGCCTCGATTTCTTCCCTGCATTCACCGCAACCGCCACCAGCCTTTGTATAATCAGTTACCTCATCCACTGTTGTAAGATGGTTTTCAATTGCTACCTTCCTTATCTTTTCTTCTGTAACATCGAAACATTTACAAACAAGCTTTCCTTCTTCCTCAATAACCTTTGGAATGCCTCTGTAATTGGCAATAGCAGCCTCAAGTGCCTCTCTTCCCATGACAGAGCAGTGCATCTTCTCCTTTGGTAAGCCTCCAAGAAATTCTGCAATGTCCTGATTTGATGTTTTTAACGCATCATCAAGTGTTTTCCCCTTAATAAGTTCAGTAAGGGCAGAGGAGCTTGCGATTGCGCTTGCACAGCCGAATGTCTGAAATTTGGCATCCACGATTTTATTTGTTTCTTTGTCTATTTTCAGGGTCAACCTCAGTGCATCACCACAGACAATGCTGCCGACATCCCCAACCGCATCAGGATTCTCTATCTCCCCGATATTTTTAGGTTTCAAAAAGTATTCTTTTACCTTTTCAGTATATTCCCACATGAATAATTTAAACAAAGCCTGCGAACAAATGTCAATTTTAAGATTAAAATATTGTTGGAAATGCTTTATAGTATCTATCACAAATATAAAAGTTAGTAGCTATTAAAATCTTATCCTTGTAAAATATTTTTATAGTAAACAGTATCTTACCGGAGGGTGAATGGATTTAGGTAAAATCAGCTCAATTATGTCCAGAGATGTAATAACCTTAGAACCGAAAGAAATCCTTATGTCTGCTGTGGAAAAGATGAGTTTCAATAACGTCAGTTGTGTGGTAGTTGTAGAAGATAAAAAACCTGCAGGCATATTGACTGAAAGAGATATCATCCAGATCATTGGACATAATATTAATCTCAATGTAACCAGGTTGGTTTCGGTAATGAAGAGTCCTGTCATCGCAATATCTGAGGAAATAGACGTACCTGAGGCTGCAAATCTTATGGTTATAAACGGTCTCAGGAGGCTTGTAGTTGTTGATGGAGAACATAATATAATCGGGATTGTTACGCAAACCGATATCATAAAGAACCTGAGTATCGACTCTTTTATAAGCTTCAAAAAGGCAGAGCACATCATGAAACGTAAAGTAATCTCCTTAGGAAGAAAAGACACCGTTTCAGAGGCTGTAGAACTTATGATAAAAAATCACATAAGCTGCGTACTTATCATTGAAGATGATAAACCGGTGGGGATAATTACAGAACGTGATATTACTAAGTCAATTGCTGAGAACAATATTTTGAATAATGTTGAAGGGATAATGAATTCCCCTGTTTTTACTGCTGATAAAGATATTAATTTGTATGATGCGACAAAACTAATGGAGAAGAATAAACTCAAAAGCCTTGTAATTGTTGATTCCGAAGGTAACGTGATCGGGATAGTCACAAAAAGCGACATTATAAAAAATCTAAGGGCTGATTATGTAGAATTATTGAAAAATATGTTGAAGGAAAAATCCAGGGCACTAATAGAATCAGAGATAAAATACAGGACCTTAGTGGAACGGTCCTTAGAAGGCATTATGATAATACAGGAAGGCCTGATTAAATTTGTCAATCCGACTCTCCTTAAGATTTTAAGTTACGAGGAGAAAGAGATGCTTGGCAGAGATATCCTCAGGTTTTTATACCCTGACGAAAGGCAATTGTTATTAGAAAACCTCAATAAGTTAGGCAATAGTGAACATGTCGAATCTGCGTTAGAGCTCAGGATAATGCACAAAAACGGCGAGGGAAATTATATGGAAATGTTATCTACCCAGATTCAATATGAAGGTAAGCCTGCGGTGCTTGCAACATTTAGAGATATAACTGAAAGAAAGAAGACCGAGGCTGAGTTAAAAAGACTTGTAATTACTGATGACCTTACAGAGCTTTTTAACCAGAGGTACTTCTATATCCAGCTTGTAAAAGAGATTGAGAGGGCCAAAAGACACAATAGACCACTCTCGATGCTTTTAATAGATATTGATATGTTCAAGGATTTTAATGATAAATACGGTCACCTGGAGGGCGATTATGTTCTGAAGAAGATTGGAGAAATATTAATGAAAAATGTCAGGGAGATTGATATGGCCTTCAGATTTGGAGGTGAAGAATTTGCGGTTCTTCTTCCTGATACAAAGCATGAGGATGCAATAATTGTTGCAGAAAGGATCAGGAAGGCTGTTGCTGCTAATGTTTTTTATCCATTTACCCTGGATGGACAACCGGATATTGTTAGTAAAACTGTCAGCATAGGGGTTACAGAATTTCATGTAGAAGATAATATAAAGAGCTTTTTAAAAAGGGTGGATAATGCAATGTATCAGGCGAAAAAAAGTGGCAGGAACATGGTTATACATCTGATATAATTTGCTTATAGGCTGAGAAAATGAGCAGCACTTATTACATACTAAGGAGACCATAAGTAAGAGCACATTGCTTATGTTTCCGTCATTCCCGCAGTTCTTAAGCGGGAATCCAGTTTTTTCTTTGGTTTTTCTGGATTCCTGCTTTCGCAGGAATGACCAATTATGAGACTTTACTAATGAACTCATTAGTAAGTTAATATTTTTAAACAGAAAAGGAGGGGGACATGGCTTATTATGTTGTATTAAGTACACTTACTGATGAGGGGAGAAAAACGATTAAAGAGAATCCCCAGAGGATTCTTGAGGTGAATAAGGAACTCGAAAAGATGGGAGTTAAGGTGAAAGAGCAGTTTGCTGTCCTCGGGCCATATGATTTTGTGAATATTCTTGAGGCCCCGGATAATACTGCTATAATGAAGATGTCTGTTGAACTTGGTGCAAGGGGGTCAATACATCTCCTTACCCTTGCAGCAATCCCAATTGCTGATTTCATCAAGAAGTTAAAATAGGGATATTTTCAGATGAAAGTATGTGCCCTGTGCGGGAAAAAAGTTGAGACAGATAAATATTTTTCAAGGAAATCTATCTGTGCTGACTGCAGAGGAGACCTTCACATATGCCTTAACTGCAGGTTCTATTCTGAGACAAGCCATAATAAGTGCCTTGAGCCAAAGGCAGAGTTCCAGAGATCAAGGGACAGGGCTAATTTCTGCGACTACTTTGTCTTCAGAGAGGCTACCTCCTCTTCTTCAAGTAGGGGAAAAGAAGATGCAATAAAAAGGTTAGAGGAATTATTCAAGAAATCTGTATCTGAAGATTAAGAGCGACATGTTATCACCATCTGAATTAATAGCAGCGAAAGATATTCTGTCAGACGCAGTTAAAATACTTCTTCCAGCTGCTATAACAGCTATTGTTGTATACAAAATAGCTAAAGCCCGGATGAACATTAAAATGAAGGAGATGGGTAAGACCCGCGAATTTGATTCTCAAGAGCAACTTTTTAATTATTATAAAGAAAGAAATAGGCGGTTACTTAAGAAACACGATAAACTCAATGAATCTCTGAGCAGGTTGATGGGTTTTGCTATTGGATATTCCTCAGTAGCTGAAAAAGATGCAATAGAGTTTCTGAAAAGAGTAGGTGGAACAATACGGAATTTTTCAAGGATTGCACTGATGGATTCGCGCATTACCAAAAAGGAAATGGAAAAGAACGGGTTGAATGATATCCCTGAGTTCAGTGAACTGGACTCATATATCGATGAGGTTAGAAAAATCGATCCTTCTGACAATTTGCCTGCTTTACAAAAGAACATAGTAACCCTGATAGAGATTTACTCTCATCTCCATTATTGTCAACAGCTGATGCTCGAAAAACAGGTGATGAGGTATTCAAAAGTGGTTTAAGATTTTGGTTGAGGGGGACAATTAGATAAGAAAAATATGATAATGAATGTAATAGATAGAATTTGATATTACAAACCCGATTATGTTTCTATTTACGTCTTCACATAGAATAAGAAGACATCAAAATGAAAGACTTGACCCCCATGTTTTGTTCCTTTCTGTGATGGCGAACAAATCAAAATGCCAAATATATTAATGACAACTTTTAAGACCGCTGAGAAAAAAGAAGAAGATATAAATCAGCCCAAAATATTCTAATTGGTGAAAGACAGAACTCAATCTGCCATATACTGACAAGACACGTCTCAATTCTTCCTGTACCTGACATCTGTAGTCGTCTTGTCAGCGATGAAGGTTTCAAGCACAAATGAGTAGGATAATGACTTCTTGTCTCAATTTCTAAAGTAGTTACCAAACATGGACAAACCTAAAATGGAACCTAAAAGTATAATTTGACAATTGCGCCTTTTCATGGTAAAAAATTGAGAGTGGAAAATCCCGATAAGACCAAAACTTTCGAAAGAAGGGGTTCGGAACGCGGCGGGTCTTAGCATAAGATGGCCGAGCTGCCGAAGGATGAACTTTAGTGTGTGCTTGGTCTTTTATTTCAGTAAGAGGAGGAATATCATGAAAAAGCCATTGTCGTTCGCCCTGCTACTTGTGCTTTCAGTGGCAATAGTTGTGACAGGCCTGGCCTGGGCTCAAAAGCAAGTAATTGAGCCACTTCAACCAGCACAAATAGCATCTCTCAACCAGATTGTGGAGATGATTGTTCAGGGGAAGCCATCGAGGGAAATTGAGATGTTTTGGAGACAGATTCTGGTCGCCAATCCGCGGATGGACCCCCAAGCAGCTATCAACTACATTAACACCCAAGCCCGGCAAAAACTTGAGGGGAACATCGCGAATGTTAGGTCCCAGTTGAAGGCCCGTGAAAACTTAAAACAAAAATTAAACACTACAGGAGACGACGCCCAGCTTGCCAATATCGACTTGCAGAATCAACTGCAAAAACAGCAACAACTCTTGAATATGCTGAGCGCTATATCAAAAATGTTAGAGGATAGTTCGACGTCAGTCATACGAAAGATAGGTGGTTAATAACAGAAGGGCCTTCATAAGCTTTCTCAATTAAAGGAACAATTTAAAGGTTTAGAGGGGTCAGACTTGTTTATTGCAATTTAGATGTATGACATGCTATATTGATGCATGGCAAGAAAGGCGAGGATAGAGTACGAGGGGGCGTTTTATCATGTCATCACCCGTGGGAATCAACGGCAGAGGGTATTCAAAGATGAAAATGACTTTCAGAAATATCTTGAACTGCTTGTTTATTATAAAGGACGAC
>JBGQLV010000054.1:0-20075 GCA_041500225.1 Thermodesulfovibrionia bacterium
ATAGCAGATATATCTAACTTTACCATAAGTTCCCTCGGATTCCTGAAGTCTCTAATCCTTATGTCAAGCTCTTTTACTATGAGATAAGGAGTCCGTGTCTCTAAGGAATAAAGGATGTCACTCAGTGCCCTCGAATCAGGCAAAGTGGTATCTATACTCACACTTACGACTTTGAATTTACCGAGGTCTTCGGGTTTCACAACCCGCTCGCTTGATATTGTTCCGCCACTGCCAGTTACAGTATTTTTGACTATATCCTGAAGTGTAGCTGCTGCAAGGGAAGGAGTCTGCCCCTCTATGAGCTTTGAATCATCAGCCTTCCTTGACTCTTTTAATGAGACAAGTTTTTTCTCCAGTTGAGGTTTTTCCGATATGAGGGTGATGTACTTTTCGAGGGTTTTGGTCTTAATAGTCTGACCTTCCTTAATCAAGGCAACATGAGCCTGAGTTCTTAAATAGATAAACTGGTACATAACAAGTCCGAGGAGTATAACCATTAGAGGTATGGTGATTATCAATGTTTTACTCCTTTTCATTTTTAAACCTTTCTCCTTCGTCTTTCTTAACGCCCTCTATCTCCATCTTTATATTAAACCTGTCAGCATTCATCCTTGCATCCCTGAAGGTTGGAGATGAAAACTCAGCTTTTTTGAAAGAAGTTGATGCCTCGAGTTTTGGTAAAAGTAATGAGGCAGAGCTTGAATAACCTTCAATGTCAACTGTTGACTCTGTAATCCTAACCCTCGTCAGCCAGGTAGTCTTAGGAAGGATGGCTGTTAGCTCCTTGAGAATATTCAGTGCTTTTGGTCTATTTTCCTTGAAATTATTTATTGTGGAGATCTCATCATTTAATGAATCTATTTCTTTTTTCAATGTCTCAACTTTCCTGACATCTTCCTTTCTCAGCATTATCTGATGGTCAATCTCATTGAGCCTCTTTCCCTCTATCTTAAGAGGGGCAATCATATAAAGAATCCACATGACTATGATTGAGAGCATGAGAATTACTGTGAAAACCATAGGAGTTCTTGGTATCTCGTGGCGACCTTTTTTGAGCAGATCCAGCCCGTTTGCCTTGCTCCACAATGATTCCAAGACCCCTCCAATAGCAGCAAAGGGAATCTTTGCTTGTGGCCCTGAAGTCTCGGTAAGAGTCGATCTCGACATGAACTTTATATCCGTCTCATTCAGTATCCTGACAGGCAGGTTTATTTGCAGCTTTAAAAGTTCCCTTAAAGTGGGGCTCTTATCCTTTAAAAGAACAATAATCTTAGGTAACTTACTCTGTTTTTTAAGAGCAGCAATAAAGGGGTCGATTTCTGACATAAGTGTATCTACCTTTGATTTCTCGACCTCCCCTTCGCCCCCCCTTAGCAAGGGGGGGATAGGGGGGATGCTGAAACTGCCTGCAAAGGCATTATTTATAAAACCATCAAGGAATAAGGCACCTTCATATCCTTTACTGTTTATTTCTATAAAAATAAAGTCAGTTTCTTTATCTATATAACGGCATAAAGTTCCTATGCCTGAAAGATTGACTGTTATCCTGTTAACAGTAATGTCTTTCTCCCTGAGTGCCTCTATATAGGGTTTAACCAGATCAGCCTTTGCTGCTGTAACTAAAATGGTAAGCTTCCCTTCACTTTCTCTCAGAATCTTAAAGTCATAGAATGCATCTTCGGGGCTGAACGGAGTCAATCTGTCCAACTCGTATGAGACGGCATCCACGAGATTTTCTTTAACAGTTACCGGGAAATCTGCGGTCTTAATGACAGCCCATGCTTTTGGGATGTTCAAGGATACATCTGCACCTGCTGCCCTGAAGTCATTGATGGCTAAGGCCAAAGAAGAGGCGAGACCCTCTGGCTGTGGATATTTTCCTTCTTCAAAAGAATACTCTCTAACCCCTTTAATTTTAATTCGTGACAGGAATCTTGAGCCATAGGCTACAGACAAAGTGCCTTTTTCAATAGAAGCAGATAAGTTCTTTTTAGCAGAGATCGTATCATTTGCAGGGCTAAAGGTTAGAATTTTCCAGAGAGGTCTCCATATGGTATCCTTCAGTTTCACTGCTGAATCTGAGGTAATGGAGGTTAATTTCTTAATGGCTATATTCACTACTACTGTTTTATGCTTGTTGGGCTTTTGTAATAAACATATGTGTATTTATTATTCCCAGTAATGGTAACTGTAGCCCTGATAGCATAACCTCCTTTCTCACTGCCTTTATAACCAACAGCCTCAATGGTGAATGTGCTTGACCCTCCTACGCTAATATATGGTGCCATGAGATTGTAAGTTTCTGCAGGAATCCCGGTTTCCAGTATATTCGTTATCTCTTTAGTTCCTCGATAGGCTATTATCATATCAGCAAACTCAGGAGTCATGCCCGGGATTGCCATTAAAACCTCTTTTGGCGCTGCATTTATATTAATTCTGTTTATTTTTGAATTGACAGTGAGAAAATTAATGATGCCTTTTTTCTCGTTATTACCATATAGGATCTCAGGCGTCATTCCTTTAACCAGCAGAAGCTCCTCTAATGTATCAAAATTAGCATTCTTTGCCTTATAAGGGTTTGTCAAAGACATATAATAATCACTTTCAGCCCCATGAAGCCTGTGAAGGTCATCAGGATCCTTCCAGTCCATTATGGAATCCACAATTGTATCAATCTCTTCTTCCTGAACTCCAGAGTTTATCAAGAGATTTTTTAATAGTACATCAGATACTGTGTTTATGTCCACCTTCCCTGACTCATCTATAATTTTGACAGTATAATATCCATCTCCAGCCTCGGCTTTATAAGATGTACCGTCTGTTTTCCAAACCTCCATTCCTTCGTGTATGAGGGTCTGGTTTTTATAGACATTTCTATAGAAAAGCTCCGTTATCCCCCTTTCTATCCCGGCCTCGGCTATGAATTTCTTTTCTATCCCTTCTTTAAAGGATAATGTGGAATAAGTCTCTGTCCTTGCCATAAAGGAAAACGAAAGGGAAATTACCATCAGAATTGTCAACACCCATAATACCAATAGGAGAGCAATACCTTCCTGAGATTGTATACTAGCGTATGCCTTTCCGAGTCTCAGTGCTGGCTTACTTTTAATTGTATTCATTATTTTACATTTTGAATTCAACATTATCTGTATTCTATTGTCCTATGGGTACTTGAAAACCAGTTGGACTAGGCATTTGAGTCAAAGACCCCCTTGCCCTGAATGGAATAATGATGGAAAGGTCTCTTGTCCCTTCAACAAGATGAAGTTTTATCTTTTCAGGTATATTGACGTCATCTGTCCACTGATCTACCCACTTACCTTCCTCCTCTGTTGGGTCTTTAAAGAAATATTCGAAATATATCATTTCAAAGGCGTCAAAGAGTTTTGTGTCTCTTTTTCCCTCAATGCCGATGATATTTTCAGACACGTATAAGACCTCTTTACCGTTATCTCCGGACTCGACTTTGTATGCGGCTACCACATATCCAATTTCTCCGCCCCAAATGGAATAGTTTGTTGGAAACTGCATAAATTCTCTTTCACCTTTAAAATAGTATTTTCTACCACCTTCATCATCATAGGTTAACGGGATTTCGGATTGAATCTGGGAATCTATGATATTTAGCGACGCCCGCATCCTCTCAAGTGACTCTATTTTTTTTTCTCCTGAGTCTACAGAGCGGAATCCAAGTCGCATGGCACCAGCGATGATCAGAACAATGATCCCGATTAATGCAATGGAAATAATTAACTCAAGGAGGGTGAAGCCAGCCTCATCAATGTTGAATACCTTTAACCTTTTACTTTTCACTTTTTAAATTTCTTTCTCTACTACCTTCATTGTCCTAAAGGTTATTGACTTATTTCTTGTTCCTACCATCCAGTGGACTGTTAAATTTATCTCTAAAAGCCTTACCTGAAGATTTTCTGTCCTATCTTTCAGGGCATCGGTTATAGATACATCAATCCTGTAGCCGTCGTCTGTTGTCTCACTCAGTGATTTATCCGAGAGTTTATCATCAGATAATATCTCTCTCATCTTTGCCTCTGCCTTAGTGGCAGCATATACATAATCTCCTGATGCAGATATAGCTCTTAAGTTAGCTGAGAATAGCTGTAGTACAACTGTTACTGCAATGCCTAATATTGCTATGGCTACAAGAACCTCAAGGAGTGTGAACCCCGATCTCCGTGTCATTTTATCACCACTGAACCGACTATCGGGTCCATCTGTATGCTCACGATCCTTTTGTTATTCCACAATACAATTGTTCCACCTTCAACACCACCAATTGCATTTAGAACGAGCTGGTATTTCCCTTTATGAATCTCTCCTGACAACGGGTCTATTACTTTGATATAAATATCAGATGGGATATCTTTAGCGCTTCGACCTTCCAGCCCGTATTTTCTCGAGTCAAGGTCTATTGTGATAATCTGTCTTTCGCCATGAATCTGGGCAAGAGACCTGGCATGTTTGATGGTTGCTGACATATCTCTGATTGTTGCATTGAACCTGCTTGAAGGAAGGGTGTTAGCAAAAAATATTGTAGACAGGCCGATAATGAGCGTGATGAGGAAGAGGACAATTATCAATTCAAGAAGAGTGAAACCATTGTTTTTCTTTAGATGCATGATGCATGATGCACGATACACGATACCTGATTTTTTATAGTTCTTTATATCCTGTATCTTGCATCTTGTATCCCGCATCAATTTTAAAATGGCAGTTCTGTTATGCTGAATATGGCCATGAGCATTGAAATGACTATAAACCCGATTATCAGACCCATACTAAGAATCATGGCAGGTTCGAGAAGGCTCACAAATCTTTTTATAGCAACATTCAGGCTTTTCTCATACGTGGATGCGACTTTCATTAGCATATTATCCAGCTGACCGGTTTCCTCTCCAACCTTGATCATGGACAGAGCAAGTGGTGGAAAGACATTAGCACTGGATAAGGGAACGGCAATACCTTTACCTTCTTTTGCTCCCGCTGATACAGCATCAATGGCTGAGGCTATGACCTGATTGTTTATAACGTCCCTTGCATTATTCAATGCCTGGAGGAGCGGTACACCACTTCTGAGGAGTGTACCCAGTGTTCTACAGAATCTTGCTGTCTCAAGTTTTCTTATAACCTCTCCCATAAGCTTGAGTTTGAAGGCATCCCAATTGTATCTGCCCGTATCAGATTTAATATAGTTCTTAAAGATAATCCATCCAGCTATCATTACTGATAAGACAATCCACCAGTATGACTTAAGGGCATTGCTGAATCTAAGCAGGACTTGGGTTGGCAATGGCAGCGAGCTTCCAAGTTCAGCAAATATCACGGAGAATTTTGGAAGTACATAGGTAAGAAGGATAATTATTGATATCCCGCCTGTGACTATTAATATTATAGGATATATCATTACAGAAAGCACATGTTCTTTTAATTCCTTTGAGGATTCGAGGAACTCATTTAGTTTGTCCAGGACTACATCAAGCACGCCGCCGGCCTCACCTGCCCTTATCATGTTTATATAAAGCCTTGGGAATACCTTTGGATGCCTCTGCAAAGCGTCAGAAAAAGAACTGCCTTCCCTGATGGATTTAAGAATGGATTGAATTATGTTCTTCATCTCTTTGCTTTCAGATATCTCCGAGAGGATGTTGAGGCTTCTGTCCAGGGGTAACCCTGCACTTAAAAGTGAGGATAGCTCTGTGGTGAATGTCAGGAGGTCAGTCTTTGATGACCTCAAGGTAATTCTCTTTTTTATGCCTTCTTCCGGTGCGGCAACCTTTAAAGGAATAATGCCTGAATTTTTCAGTCTTTCGATAGCAGATTTTTCATCTGCTGCCTCGATAGCGCCTTCAACAATAGTGCCTTCCATTGTAGTTGCCCTGTAAGAAAAGATGGCCACCTACGCCTCCTGTGTTACCCTGAAGACCTCACTCAGAGTGGTTATGCCTTGCTTTATCTTTTCAGCGCCATCCTCGAGCAAGATTCTCATGCCATGCTGTTTTGCCAATTCCCTTATCTGGTTTGAATCAGCATTTTTTAATATTAGTTTTCGTATATCATCATCAACAATGAGCAATTCGAATATACCTTTCCTTCCATAGTAGCCTGTAAATGCACACTTTTCACATCCCTTTCCTCTGAAAAGGGAGACATCCTTATCAAAGCCAAGTAGCTTCAGTTCTTCCTTTTCAGCGCCTATTGAGGAGTCTATTTCTTTGCATGAAGGGCAAATGATCCTAACAAGCCTCTGGGCGAGGATCCCTCTAATAGTGGAAGGTAGAAGGAAGTTTTCGACTCCCATATCAAGGAGTCTCGTTATTGCACTGGGCGCATCATTGGTGTGTAATGTTGAAAATACGAGATGTCCTGTAAGGGCTGATTGTATAGCTATCTCTGCTGTTTCCAGGTCTCTGATCTCGCCTATCATAATAATATCAGGGTCTTGTCTAACTATATGCCTCAGGGTATTTGCAAAATTCAAACCTATCTGTGGTTTTACCTGTATCTGGTTTACCCCTTTAAGCTGGTACTCCACCGGGTCTTCAACAGTGATTATTTTTTTGTCAGGCGAATTTATTTTGTCCAGTGCACCATAGAGAGTCGTAGTCTTTCCGCTTCCGGTAGGACCTGTGACAAGTATAATCCCGTTTGGTTTTTTGATAAGGTCATTAAAGGCATTGAGGGTTTTAGGCGGAAATCCCAACAGGTCAAGGTCTATTACTATACCTTCTTTACGGAGGATCCTCATCACAACGCTTTCGCCATAAAGCACAGGGATTGTGGATACTCTCAGGTCTATCTCGCTTTCACCGACTTTAAGCCTAATACGTCCATCCTGCGGTAATCTTCTTTCGGCTATATTAAGTTTTGACATGATTTTTATCCTCGACACAATTGCCGCCTGAAGTCTTTTGGGTGTGGATTCTATATCATTTAATACGCCGTCTATACGGTATCTTACCTTCATTTCGTCCTCAAATGGCTCTATATGAATATCGCTTGCCCTGCTTTCAACAGCTCTTGTTATAAAAAGGTTAACAAGCTTTATTATGGGCGCCTCTGAGGCAAGGTCTTTAAGATGTCCTATGTCTTCTTCCTCTTCTTTAAGAAATTCAAAGCCTTTTTCACCTATATCCTCGATTATCCTGTTTATATTCTGTGATTCCTGACCGTAAAATCTGGATATATACTCTTCAAGCATTTTACTGTCGCCGGCATATACCATGATATCGGCTGATGTTGCTACCCTGAGAGCATCAATAATCGCAGCATCCTCAGGGTTTGCCAATACAACCTTCAAAATGTTGTTTTTAAGCTCTAATGGAATAATCCTATTTTCACGAATAAAACGAGATGATATACCATTAAGGACAAGCGGTACTTTTGGCAGATCCTCTGATTTTAAATAGGGGATGTCTCTAATCATGGTTATTTCCCAAAATAAAATATTTAATACAACTTCAGCAGAACTAATGCTGATGTAGTATTGTCATTCTCGCGCAAGCGGGAATCCAGACGCCGTCCCTGCGAAAGCAGGGAGCTATAAGGAAATAGGTTCCCGTTTTCACGGGAAACCCTGGATTCCGTGTCAAGCACGGAATGACGGCTAAATAACAACTGCGAAAGTTGTATATGTAATTATATCATAAAGATAATTTAATATGCCCCTTCCATCTTTACAACCACCCTTATTGTCCTGAATAGTATTACTATATCAAGCCACAGAGACCAGTTCATGACATACCATGAATCAAGTTTTATCCTGTATCCATAATCACTATTGCTTCTTCCGGAAACCTGCCATAGGCCTGTAATACCAGGCTTTGCACTACAGATTACATGAAGATTTTCACTTATCTTATCCTTTTCCCTGAGCAGGTAAGGTCTTGGACCGACAAGGCTCATCTCTCCCTTGATAACATTGAACAGTTGGGGAAATTCGTCGAGTGATGTCTTTCTTAAAAAACGACCAATTTTTGTGATCCTTGGATCTTCTTTTAGTTTCCATGTTTTTAACCATTCGCTACGGAGTATTGCACTACTTTCTAACATCTCTTTCAGTTTTTCTTCAGCATCCTTCTGCATTGTTCTGAACTTATAACATCTGAAGGTTTCCCCATTCTTGCCAATCCTCTCATGGGCGTAAATAGCTGCCCCGCGGGTCTCTAATTTTATGACTATTGCTATGATTCCTATGAGAGGCAGTAGCACGGGTAACGAGATCATTGAGACTGCAACGTCAAAAAACCTCTTTACGAATCTGCTTGTAAAAGATTTTAAATTATTCCTGATGCTTATCAGAAATATCTCCTCATAAAAAAGATGGAAAAGCTCAGTATTTAAAAGTGCAATGCCCTTCAGGTCAGGAATAACCATGGTGTTGATAGCTTGACTTTGAACACTGGCTGTCAAGGCTGACAATTTATCGGAGGAAAGGGAAGGCATTGCAATAATTATTGTGTTTATACCCAGTTCTTTTACAAACTTAGGAAAATATTTGACACTGCCAAATACCTTTTTCCCATTGACTATCTTTCCCTTTTTTTGTTCATCGTCATCCAAAAATCCTATGCCATCATATCCCATATGTTTTTCTCTCTGGAGGCCCTTCATTACCAGTCTTCCTGCATTTCCTGCTCCGAGTATCAACACCCTTTCTCTCCATAATTTCATGGAATAAAGAATTTTCTTACCCCAGAAACGGAAGATAGGGAAGACGAACATGGATGAGATCCACATACCTAATAACACAAGCCGCGATACCTTATCACTCATCTTTCCCAGTGTAACAATGGCCATCACCGTGATAATAGCGAGTGAAATGGATTTTAATAAATATCTCGTTTCGTCCCAGAAGGGAAGATTTTTTTCATACAGGCCTTCATAAAAAATGAAAAATGTAAAAATAACCGGTATCCACCAAAACGATATGAAATGAGTATATGAAAAAACAGGAAGATGTGGGGCGAGTGTGGTTAGAGCTTCAGATCTTAATGCCCAGGCTATGAGGAGTGAGGTATAAAATGCAAAAAGGTCAATGATGATAAGGCAGAAGACCTGAAGTATCCTTTTTGTAAACCTTGTTATCTTTATCATCCTGTAATTAATCCAATCCTGTATCCCACATATTTTGTCATAGACTCCAGAAAAATGTATGGTATCCAGAAATATTTGTGTCTTTTAAGAACAAAACTTATCTGTCCTTTAATAAAGCTTATCCCCTCTCCTTCTGCCCGAACATATTTTAGAATCCAGCTATTATTCCTTAGGGATGATCCGATATTATAATAGCGCCTGAATTGCTGTAAAAGCGAATAGTTATGGGAATGGATAACCTTTGCATCAGGTACGTATGTCACCTTATAACCATTTAAGATCAATTTTGCAGCCATCAGCATGTCTTCATTTGCCCTGATGCCATTAGGGAACATCCCAGCCTTTAAAAACAGTTCTTTTTTAATAGCTGAGCAAACATTGCTGAAGCGAAATGTCTTTATGCCATATTGTTTTATGTCCTCTATCCCTTTGATTGACCCTGACCCTGTATCAGGGTAACTGAACTCTCTTGCAAATATCTCTAAGGGTGATGCACCAGGCATGGGTATGTGTCTCCCATACGTTGCTGCAATATCAGACATCTTTAATGGAGCGGTTAACTTGCGTAGGAGTTTGTTATCCTGGGGTAAAGCGTCCTGCGTCATGAAAACAAGGATGTCACCTTGTGCTTCCATTGCTGCCATATTTCTTGTTTTACCATGGTTGAAGGTGTGTCTTGGAATTACTATTGTCTTTGCACCAAATCCTTTTGCAATATCCACAGTATTATCAATTGATGAAGAGTCTATTATTATTACCTCTAAGAATTTAATGTCCTGTGCCTGAAGCATAGAAAAAAGCTTTTCCATATATGCACCGGCGTTTAGTGTAGGTATAATGATAGAAACTCTCATGGAATTTTATTTTATCACAGGAGAGGGTTTTGCAAAAGTATCAAATGGGCACCCTCCCCAACCCCTCCCGTCGGGGGAGGGGGTTATTTATCAACCCTCTCCCCTGGCGGGAGAGGGCAAGGGTGAGGGGGATAATGGACTTTTGCAAGAGCCTCAGGATTAAAAACAATTAATTATATTCCAACTTCCTGCTTCAGCGCCACTTTAGAATCTGCCCGGAGGTTCTATAGCCCATAGAAAGGTATTTTGAACTCGTTATTTCCTGTAGTCTTGCTACAGGGTGTCCGATAACCCCCTCCCCCTTGATGGGGGAGGGATAGGGTGGGGGTGGTTACAACGTTTTATTTTCACCCTCCCCTTAATCCCCTCCTCGATGAGTCGTAGACCGTCAAGGGAGGGGAGATTTTTGATACCCTGCGGTCTCTGCCGCAGGGTTGTTCATTACTGAATAAGGTGCATATGTTATAAAGAGAGGGTCCTGAATAAGCAGGTAAATTGACAGAATGGCTAAAAATAAAGGAAAATATATATATATATATATGATGGTAAAGGTTGCTTTAGTTTCAACTGACAGAGTTTTTTCTGAAAAGGTTAAGAAGATATTCCCAGATAATTTAAGTCTTCCATACGAAAACTTCAATGAAGATGGAATTAATGAGGCATTATATGGGGATTCTAACGTAATTTTTATGGACTATAACTATATTCATTGCCTTAGGAAGGTATTACCAAAGGTAAAAGTTATTATAGCATCTAATGAATATGACCTGAAAAAGGAATACTTATCGGTAAGACTGGGCGTGAAGGGTTTTATCACAAAAGACATAGAGGAGCAAACTCTTAGAAAGGTTATTGATGTAGTTAATTCTGGTCATGTCTGGATGACCAGGGCAGTTACGACGGTGGTTTTTAAGAGATATTGCAGAATGCTTAAAAATGAATAGTTTAATAATCAAAAGGTGATGTTTGGGACAGAAAAAGGCAGAAGTTAAAAAGGCCGTAATCCTGGCAGAAGGAGAGGAAAACAGACTACCCCCGCTTACTAATTATTGTCCAACATTGATGCTTTCTATTATTAACAAATCTCTCATTGAATTCACTATTGATTTTTTAAAGAATAATGGGATAGAGGAAGTAATGATATTCATGTCAGGAAATGACAAAATTCCTTACGAATTAAGAGAACAAAATACTTCTGATTTAAAAATACATTTCCATATTGGGGATAAACCACGTGGAACAGCAGGCTATCTAAAGGATGTTGAGAAATTTATCGGGGAAGAAACCTTTATTGTAATTAATGGCAATGTTTTCATAGAAGATATGAACCTGGTTAAGGCTATTGAGTTTCATCATAGAATGAATGCTGCAGGAGTGATAGGTGTATACAAAGATGATAATGGTAAGATGGTAAGGGAGAGTATTGATATTGCTCCTGACAATAAAATAAAAAATATCCATATAACATACTCGTCAATAGAGGGATGGGCACCATGGAGGTCTAGTGGTATATATATATTTGATCCCATAGTCTTTAAATTTATTCCTGAGAGTGGTTATATGGACATAAAGGAACAGCTTATTCCAGCATTGCAAAGAGAATCGTTAAATGTATTTGCCTATGAAATAGAGGGTTCTTATCAGTGTATGGATAATGTGAATGATTACCTCAGAATTCAGCGGTATATCCTTTTAGAAAGTGATAATAAAAGCATATATTTTGAGAACAAGAAAGAATTAGCAGAAATGATCTGGGCAGGAGAAGATGTGAAGATATCTCCTAAAGCCTACCTTTTAGGGCCGATTGTTATAGGTGATGGGTGTACTGTTGAAGATTGGGCACAGATAATAGGCCCCGCTGTTATTGGTAATGGATGTCACATATCTCAGGGAGTTCTCGTTCGGGAGAGCATATTATGGGATGACGTCTCTTTATCAAATGGGTCGAAGATTGAATATTCCATAATAGGCGAAAGATCAAATGTTCCAGATAATTCTTACATCAAAAATATGATTGTATTAAATGGATTGAGGGTTGGAGATGCTAATCTTATTCCTTCAGTTTATGGTCTAAAAGGTACGGTGAAACTATCTGGTATTATACCGATAACAGGTAATGTATATAAAATATTAAAGAGGATAATGGATGTGGTTCTTTCTGCCCTTGGAATTCTTTTTCTACTACCTTTATTTTTGCTTATTGCTATAGCAATAAGAATAGACTCTCAAGGGCCTGTGTTCTATACTCAGAAGAGGTGTGGTATAAGAGGTAAATTGTTTAATATGATAAAGTTCAGGACAATGGTTGCCAATGCAGAAGAACTCCACAAAGACTTAATTCATCTAAAAGAGTGTGATGGCCCTATGTTTAAAATCTCAAATGATCCACGGGTTACAAGACTTGGAAGAATATTTAGAAAGACGAGCATAGATGAACTTCCTCAACTATTCAATGTTCTTAAAGGAGAAATGAGTCTTGTTGGTCCAAGGCCATTGATAATGGATGAGATGAGATTCAGCCCCAGTTGGCGTGATATAAGACTGAAGGTCAAACCGGGTATAACAGGATTATGGCAGATACAGGGAAGGAGTGAGGCATCCTTTCATGACTGGATAAGGTATGATGTACAGTATGTTAAGAATCAATCTCTCCGGCTGGATATGAAAATATTGTTTAAGACAGTAAAAGTTGTTTTGAGAAAAGTCGGGGCATATTAATTTATTAGGATATTTCCAGTGTGATGTCCCCATAAATAACTTTGCTCAGGTTGTCATTCCTGCGGAAGCAGGAATCCAGTACCATTGCTTCTGGATTCCCGTTTGCACGGGAATGACGAAAGAAAATAATGTATAGATCTGTTAGGGACACCACACTAGTTTATAGAAGGGCACATAAATACAGATTTAAAAACTTTTGCTTTTATATTATCAGTAACCAGGCTTTTAAAGGGAGCGGAATTTTCATGCACATGTTACATTTACTGTTAAAGTTGTCAATTACAGTATGACAACGAATGACGGTAGCTTGTTCTATTATAAACTGAGAGCTTAAATAAGGAGAATAAATTATGAAAGTTAAGCTACCATATCTTCCGTATGTAGGTATAGGAGTTATTGTTTGTTTAGTTCTTTTAAGTGGGTGTGCAACAACAAATACAACATCAAAAACTGCAGGAGAGACAGCGCTTTCTGTATCAGATGAGGTACCTAAAGAAGTAAAGGTTACAGAGTTTATCCTCGGCCCTGGTGATAAGATAGAGATAATAGTCTATCGCCAGGATGACCTAAAAAGAACTGTTCAGATAGATACATCTGGCAAGATAACCTATCCATTAGTTGGGGATATTCAGGCTGGAGGGATGAGCATTTTTCAGTTGAGGGATAGGATTCGAGATGGGCTCTCCAAGTATATAATTAATCCCCAGGTATCAGTTGGTGTTACGGCAGTCCAGAGTCAAAAGGTCATAGTCCTTGGTGAGGTAAATAATCCTGGCTTATTTACCCTTGATAGTCCTTTAACCGCCCTTGAGGCTATATCCAAGGCAGGAGGTTTTACCCTGGATGCAAAACAAAAGAGTGTTCTACTTATCAGAGGTGGTTTGAAGAATCCTGAATTAATGACCCTCAATATTGACAGGGTTTTTAATAAAAACGACATGGCTCAAAATGTATCTCTTCAAAATGGGGATATTATCTATGTGCCTGCTATATTTATCGCTAACGTGAGCAGGTTCTTTGGGCATCTATCAAAGATAATTTCACCTATTGTCTCAATGGAAGCGGGCTATTTTTTAGGTCAACAGATTGAGGGGGGACAAGGAGCTACGGCCGTCTCAGCACAGTGATAAGAAATAATAAAAAAGGTTCAAGGTATATATTATTAGTAAAAAGGGGGCAATTCAAACGGTGACACTTGTTGAGATGCTGGACAGGAATGCCAGGGAGATCCCTGGGAAGAAGGCTATTATTTTCCATAATAGAGAGATAACTTATAGAGAACTTTATGAAACAGTAAATAGATTAGCAAATGCCCTATCTGAAATAGGTCTGAAGAAAGGGGATCGAGTGGGTTTAATGCTCCCAAGAATCCCTGAGTTAATTATCAGCTTTCTTTCTATTGCAAAAGTTCATGGTATAGCTGTACCAATAAATTTTGAACTTCCTGTTGGGGGAGTTCGAACTATCTTAGAGTCTATCTCATCACAATTTTTGATTGTCTATAGTCCATTTTTAGAACTCGTCAAGAAGTCTATACCTGTAGATTCGAAAGCACTGATTATAGTAGTTGGTAATGAGGATCGCGAATGTCTATCATGGAATGAAATAGTTAAAAAAGGAAATCTTAGTAATCCCTGCCTTGAGATTAATGATGATGATATTGTTTATCTAAACTATACATCGGGTTCTACAGGTAATCCAAAGGGGGCTGTAACAACCCATTCTAATATATACTGGAATACCGTTGCTTCAGTGGATGCCCTCAAACTGACCTCTGAAGATATACATATTTGTATGTTCGCTCCTTTTGCACACCCTCATGAAATATTTGCCCGGCCACTCTATCTGGGTGGAACGATAGTGCTTATTGATAAGATTTATCCGAAGTCCCTTGCGGAAGCTATATCCAACCACAAAGTAACCTGTATGATGGGTCTTGCACCCATGTATGAAAATTTGCTGGATACGCTTGAACATAAAACTTATGATTTAAGCTCTTTACGGATTCCAGAGAGTGGTGGGATGTACACACGAACAGAACTTATAAAAAGATTTGAACAAAAGGTGGGAGTGCCGATTATTCCTGTGTGGGGAAGCACAGAGACTACGGGCATTGCCCTTGCCAATCGTCCAGATGAGCGTATACTTCCAGGTTCAGTTGGGAAACCCTGCACTTCTTATGAGGTAAGGATAGTGGATGAATATGGTGTTGAGATACCGCCTGGAGAGATAGGTGAGATGATATTTAGGGGACCTGCAGTGGTAAAAGGTTATTACGAGAAGGCAGAGAACAACCAAACATGTTTCAAAGATGGCTGGTACTATAGTGGTGATCTTGGGGAAAAAGACGATGAAGGCAACTTTTATTTTATGGAAAGAAAGACAGGCATGATGAAGGTTGCAGGGCTCAAGGTATATCCTATGGAAATTGAACTCGCATTAGTTGCGCATCCTGATATAAAAGAGGCAGCAGTCATCTCTGCCAAGGATAGATTGAGGGGTGAAGTTCCTAAGGCAATTATTGTCACCAAGAACGGGAGGAGTATGACTGAAAAGGAAGTTATAGATTTTTGTAAGGAACGGCTACCCCATTATAAATTGCCTAGGATTGTAGAGATGAGAGACTCCCTCCCCAAAATCGGGAATGGTAAAATTAATAAAAAGGTGTTGCAGAAGGAGTATACATGAAAGCATTGGTTGTTGATGCAGAGTGGAAGCCTAAAAAGGATTACCCTCTCAGCAAGGATGAAAAAACACGGGAAAGGGCACTTATCGGGAGCCAGGTGTGGAGAAATACGAGGTTTGAGATAAAAGATTTACCTACACCAAACCCACACGATGATGAAGTACTTATAAGGGTAAAGTCTTGCGGTATCTGCGGTTCTGATACTCATCTCTATGAGACTGATGGAGAAGGGTACATAATCTATTCTGGCCTCACTAAATTTCCATGTATCCCAGGGCATGAATTCTCAGGAATAATTGAAAAGATTGGTAGTAAGGTAACTACTCTGCAGGTAGGTGATAAAGTTGCTTTGGAAAGCATTATGTGGTGCGGTGTGTGCCAACCCTGTAAGAGCGGGACCCCTAATCAGTGCAGGAATGTAGAGCTAATGGGATTGAGCACCGATGGTGCATTTGCTGAATATGTAGCAGTAAATGAAAGGTACTGTTGGAAGATTAACGACTTAACAGAGGTATATCCGGAGGAAGATGTATTTGATATCGGCGCTCTTATTGAGCCGGTAGGGTGTGCTTATAACGGTATCTTTATTGCTGGGGGCGGATTCAACCCTGGTGCCACTGTAGCTGTTTACGGCACCGGGCCCATAGGTCTTGGTGCCATTGCTCTATCGAGAATTGCTGGTGCAAGTCTGATTATAGCCTTTGACGTAATAGATGAGAGGGTAATGCTATCAAAAGATATAGGGGCTGATTATGCCTTTAATATAAATAAGATGAACGGTTGTAGCCCGCGTGACAAAGTGATGGAGCTTACTAAGGGATGGGGGGCGGATATTCAGATTGAGGCTGCAGGTGCTGCACCTCTAACCATTCCCGAGATGGAAAGATCCATGGCTGTAAATAGCAAGATAATCTATCTCGGAAGGGCAGCCACAACAACACCCATGTATCTTGATGCCCTTGTCTCAGGTGCCAACAAGATTATTGGATCAAGGGGTCATGCAGGATACGGGATTTTTCCGAATATCATAAAACTGCTTGTTTCAGGAAGACTCAATTTAAAAAGGATGATAACAGCAAGGTATCCATTTGAGAAGGTCTTGGATGCAATTAAGGTATCTACAAAAAGAACAGATGGAAAAATTCTGGTTAAAATAACATAGGTTAGGAGGCGATATGGAACTGCGGAAATATTGGGAAATTATTTGCAGGAGAAAATGGGTATTGATCTTGTCTGTAATATTATTGCCATTATTTACTTATATACTTTTTAAAATCATCTCCCCTACATATCAGAGCCAGGCAAAACTATGGGTTAAAGTAGATACCCTTCAGCAGAAGTTTATAAAGGATATACCAACTGAGATAGGAAAATTTAGTTTTACAGATTCGGATAATGCCATGGGTACGATAAAGGAAATATTGGTAAGTGAGCCTGTAGTTGGTCAGGTAATCAGAGAAATGAATTTAAGGGATAAAAACGGAGAACTTTTCAAAGTAGATGATTTTGCAAATCCGAATATATTTACGCTTATTTTTCAAAAAGCAGGTGTTGGTATAGACAATATTTCTGATTCTGAAACCTTTGAGATTACGGGTTATTTTGGTGAACCTTCTAAGGCAAAAGAGATTTCTGAAAGTGTGGTCAGAGCGTTTTTAGATACCTTTGCAAAGATATATAAAAAAGAGGCTAAAGAGGCAAGAAAGGTCATAGAGTCTCGCCTCATGGATGTAAGGGAAAGGCTAAAAGAAGCAGAACAGGCTGTAGAGGATTACAGAACCCAAAATAAGGTTTATGATATAGCTACCCAGATAAAGACTTTAATGGCAGAAATATCCAGTCTCGAGACTGAGAGAAATACCGCCCTTCATTCTTTACAAGAGAATAAATTAACCCTTGAAACCATCAGGGAGTCTTCTTTAGGTAAGACAGAAAAATTTAAAGAGGCTATAGCTACAATCGAAGATAGCACTATGGTTACAACTTACAAAACACAATTACTTACTCTTGAGACAAACCGTGCTAAATTAACAACAGAACTTACCGCTGAACATCCAGATGTAAAGATAGTAAATAGCCAGATAGATGTAGTAAAGGACGCTCTAAAGAAAGAAATTTCAAAGAGTTTTGCCTCACGGATTGTAGAAACAGATGCCTTCTATAACGCTCTTGTAGCAAAATACAGTAGTGCTCTTATTGATACAGTCGAATTGAGAGCGAGGGAAAAGATTTTAGCTGAACAGCTAAAAGAAAAACAAAAAAGGTTTGATGAGATACCAGGAAAGGAGAAAAGGTTTAATGAGCTCTCAAGAGAAGTGGATAATTTAAAGAGTGTGTATAACTCCCTTGATTCAAACATGGAAACAACAAAAAGTGCCGAAGCGATGGATTTAGCTAATGCTGTTGTTGTTCAGCCACCAATATTACATGAAAATGTAAACCAGAATCTATACTTTCCTCCAGAGAAAAAAAAATTTACTATGGTATTAGCCACCTTCATAGGTATGTTCTTTGGAATTTTTTTAGTTTTTCTTCTGGAATATCTTGATGATAGCTTATGGAGTCCACACGAGATTGAAAAGAGCCTAAATCAGAAGGTTATCGGGGTTATCCCAAAGGTTCGCAGAAAAGACCTTGATATTGGGAAGATAGAAAGTTCTTTACTTACAGATAGCATTTACAACTTCTTAGCGAACATAAAATTATTCAAAGGTAACGAATTGGGTAAGATCATCTCTATTGTAAGTACTATAAAGCAGGAGGGTAAATCAGTATTAGCATCCTTTATGGCTATTCTCTTGGCTAACCAGGGCAAAAAAGTTATGCTCATCGATGTAAATTTGCGATATCCAGTTCTTCATAATTTCTTTAACCTCCCTAACAGGATAGGACTTAGTAACTATTTAGCAGAGGATATTCAAATTCAAGAGATGATAAGTAGTACTTCTATCAAGAATCTACATGTTATCACAGGCGGGTTGGCTCTGGTTGTAAGTCCACAAAAATATTTTGATTCAGAGAAATTTTCAGAACTTCTCAAAACTTTGACATCCTACTACGATAATATTATTTTAGATACTCCTGCTTTCATTAATGGGAGTGATGCATTGATTATATCCAGACACGCTGAGGATACCATTCTTGTAGTGGCGCAGGGCAAGACACCCCAAAAGAAGGCTCAAAGCTTTATGGATACTATGAATATGACAAAATTCAAGTTTTCAGGAGTTGTTTTAAATATGGTTAAATATTTATGAAAGTGATGCTAATACAGTCTTATTTGGGAAGGCATGAGGCAGAAGGAGCAATATTACCTATTGGACTTTGTTATATTGCATCCGCACTTAAAAGACACGATATTGAGATATTTGACCCTAATATAAGCGAATCCCCTTTCGTTGAAATGGAAGAGAGGATGAAGGCATTTAAACCGCATGTTGTGGGAATTTCTCTAAGGAATATTGACACGACTCAAAAAAGGGATATTTTTTATTACTTTAAAACTCTACAATCTACTGTTCAATTAATAAAAAAAATTAATCCTTCTGTAAATATAATGGTTGGAGGGGCTGGTTTCTCCATGTTTGCTAAAAAGATAATGGATAGGATACCCATGATCGATTTTGGTGTTTATCTTGAGGGTGATGAATCTGTACCTGAACTTTTGGCAAAACTCGATAACCCTGAGGATGTAAAAGGTATTTTTTTAAATAATAATAATAAGGTTATATTCACAGGTACAAGACCTTTCCCTAATGTTGAGAAATTATCAATGCCCAGATTAGATCTTATCGATATAAAAAATTATGATCACCCTCTCTATACAAACATTGGCATTCAAACAAAAAGGGGATGTGCGCTGAAGTGTGCTTACTGCAGTTATCCGTTCCTCAATGGGAATAAGATAAGGCTTAAATCAATGAAACAGGTTGTTGATGAAATAGAGTTTCTTGTTAATACATTCAATATAAGGCGGTTCATGTTTGCTGACAGTGTATTCAACATGCCGGAGAGGCATGCTGAAGATATATGTCAGGAGATAATCAGAAGGGAACTTAAGGTAGAATGGAGCGCCTGGTTCGATATGAAAGGTTTATCAGAGAAGCTTATTTCATTAGCTGTAGAAGCAGGCTGCAAAAATATTTCTTTTTCTCCTGATGCAGCTTCGAATCCCTCTCTAAATGCTTTAGGTAAGGGTATCAGTGAAAAAGATATCCAGAGGGCGATGAAATTGTTAAGGAAATTAACGGGCGTCAGGATCGAGTTTAATTTTTTTTGTACTCCCCCCATGCAGAACTTTTTTGGCTTCATCAAAATGCTCTTACTATACATAAAGATAAATCTTCTCTTTTTGGGCAGAAGTGTTGTAAACCTTGCCTGGATCAGAATTGAACCAGAGACCAGAATATATGAAATGGCAATAGCTGAAGGGGTGATATCCAAAGAAACAGACCTCCTTCCTCTTGAAGAAAAAGAATTATCAGGACTTTTCTATAGTTGCCCTGCTACAAGAAAATACGCGGATCCCGTATTCAACCTCCTGTTGGATATTCAGGAAAAGATGAGGCCTTTCTTGAAAAAGATACTTAGCAGATAGGCAAAAGAAAAGTACGGGTTACCTATAAAGAACCATGGTAGTTAGGGAAAATTTAGTAAGAGATGCCCTTCGATTAATTGTATGGTATCCACTCAGATGGTTAGTTGAA